>DASTVU010000551.1:0-12986 GCA_035758935.1 Pyrinomonadaceae bacterium
CCAATAGATGCCGCTTCTCTCGCTGAAAAACCTCTCCCGCACTTTCGGAACCACGCGCGCGGTCGCGGACGTCTCTCTGGACGTTAATCAGGGCGAGTTCTTCGGATTGCTTGGACCATCGGGCTGTGGCAAGACTACAACTCTGCGCATGATCGCGGGTCTCGAGAAACCCAACGCCGGCTCGATCGAATTTCAAGACGCCGACATCACGAATCTCCCGCCCGAACGCCGTGGCTTCGGCATGGTCTTTCAGAACTACGCACTCTTCCCGCATCTCAACGTCTTTGAGAACGTCGCCTTCGGATTGCGCGCACGCCACAAAACGAAGGCCGAAATGTCCGAGCGCGTCACCAGCGCGCTTGAATTGGTCCAACTTCCCGGTTATGAGAAACGCGCGATGGACGAGCTCTCGGGCGGCCAGCAACAGCGCGTCGCCATTGCACGCGCGATAGCCATTGAGCCAGCGTTGTTGCTGTTTGACGAACCACTCTCGAACCTCGACGTCTCGCTTCGTGAAGAAACACGCAGCGAGCTGCGCGAGCTCGTAACACGTCTAGGTCTCACGGCCGTCTATGTCACACACGATCAGGAAGAAGCGTTCGCCCTCTGCGATCGCATTAGTGTGATGGTTGGTGGAAAACTCATGCAGACGGGTCGCCCGCGCGAGTTGTACGAACAGCCGTCGGAGATTTCAGTCGCGAGTTTTCTCGGAAGAAACAACCTGATCAAAGCGATGCGTTTGAGTTCGAGTAAAACCAGTGACGGAGAATTCAAGACGCTGGAAGGTGGGCACACACTGCATCTGGCGGTGAAGCATGATGATCTCGCGCCGCTGAACAAACCAGTCTATCTCGCGATCAGACCCGAGCACGTTCAATTGAATGGTACTGGCGCCGAAAATTCCCTGTCGGGCCACATTCGCGAGATCGTTTTCGCAGGGGCAACTTCAACCGTGCGTGTGGACGCAAACGGATTATTACTCGAAGCACTCGTGTTACGCACAGACGGCCTCGAAGTCAACCAGCCTTGCAACGTGATCCTCTCCCCGGATTACCTGACCATTCTGAAAAATTGAGCCACGGATTGACACGGATGAACACGGATCAAGCAAAAAAGACAATCCGTGTTTATCCGTGGAAATCCGTGGCTCTTTTTTTCGTTACGATCATTGTCCTTGTTTACGGTGTTATCTATCCCAATCTTTCGGTGGTTGTAAGTTCGTTTCAGCGTGGAGGGAGCTGGACGCTCGCGAACTACCGCGAAATTCTCTCGCAACGAATCGTCATTGAAGCAATTGTCAGCAGTCTCGGACTATCAATCGGCACTGTGTTCTTCTGCGCTCTCGTCGGTGTTCCACTTGCCTTTCTTTTCGAGCGCTTCGACTTTCCGGCCCGCCGGATCTTCGCCGCACTCGCTGCCCTCCCGTTGGTCCTGCCGCCACTCGTCGGCACGGTAGCTTTCATTTTTCTCTGCGGCGAGACCGGTATCCTGGCCCACGCCATTCAGAATCTCTTCGGACTCGCGGAGCCACCGTGGCGATTGCGCGGCTGGGCGGCGCTTCTGCTGTTTCACACTTACACGATGTACCCGTTCTTCTACGTGCTGACAGGCGCCGGCTTGCGTCGAATCGATGCGAGTCTCGCTGAAGCAGCACGAGCCCTCGGAGCATCGCGGATCACGGTTCTGAGGCGCGTCTTGCTCCCACAACTGACGCCATCACTCGTAGCCGCCGCACTATTGACGTTCATGACTTCAATGGCGTCGTTCAGTGCGCCGTTACTGTTTGGCGGAGACGTGCGCGTGTTGACGCTCGAGATCTTTACAGCGAGACAACGTGGAGACCTCGTGATGGCTATCACTGAGACAGTCATTCTCGCGATCATCTCTCTCGGCGCGCTAATCATCTTTCAACGATACGAAGGGACGCGGAAGTTTGCGGCGGCGGCGATGAAAGGCGCGCCACGCCGGCGCGTCAGCATCTCGAGTGGCGCTGCACGCCTGCTGGCGACGATCGTTGCGGTCACGTTTGCAGTGATTTTGGTGTTGCCCGTGGCGACATTGTTTCTGGTCAGTTTCGCGCAGGAAGGATCATGGACCACGCAGACGTTGCCGGCTGCCTACACGTTCGCAAACTATCAACGTATCTTCAGCGATACGTATGCGGCTGAAGTATTTTTCAACAGCCTTACGATGTCGGCAATTGCGGCAGTGGCCGCATTGTTGTGGAGCTTTTGCATCGTCACTTTGTTACGAAGGCAAAGAGCAACCAGCAAGTTCGTGGGTGAGGGATGGCGTCGACTCTTGTCGTTGCTGGTTTTGATTCCGTGGGCATTGCCGGGAACTGTCGTGGCCGTGTCGGTGGCTGAAGCCTACGGCGGACCTAGTTGGTTGCTCGGTTCTTTCGTGCTCGTCGGAACGTTCTGGATCCTGCCGGTAGTCTACTTTCTGCGCTTCATGCCGCTCGTTGTACGGGCACTCCAGGCCAGCATGGAGCAAGTGGATCCGACACTCGAGGAAGCCGCGGGTTCCCTCGGCGCCCGCGCGTGGCAGAGATTCATGCGCGTGACCCTCCCCCTCGTGTGGCCAGGCGCTGTCGCGGGCACCCTGCTGGCATTTGTGATCGCGTTGGGAGAATATGTGGCTTCGGTGTTGGTATTTGTGCCCGCAAATCGACCCATTTCAATTGCGATTGCATCTGAGTTGCGGGACTTCAATCTCGGCTCAGCGGCTGCTTATGGGGTCGTTTTGATTGTGATAATTTCGATCAGCATGATCGTGGCGGGACGGCTTGAAAGGTTGAGAGGATAAGAGAAGTTTAATGGGATTCTGGGACTTTCAAACAAAGCATTTACGAACTTACCTTGCACTGCTTCTGTGCATATTTCTTCTCTCCCAACAGCCGCATGCACAAACTGAAACTTCGGATTCAGCGAGCGACGATAGAATCGATAAGCCTGCGCTTCATCAGGCGCTGCTCGATCTCAACAGTCCGTGGACGGTGATGTGTGTCGCCGCGCATCCCGATGACGAAGACGGCAGCACGCTCACGATCCTGCGTCGCAAATACGGAGTCCACACAGTCTCGCTTTTTTCAACTTTTGGTGAGGGCGGCCAGAACGCCGTCGGACCTGAGCTTTACGAAGAACTCGGCGTGATTCGTGCTCGGGAAACAATGGCCGCCGCTGAAGTGCAGGGCTCGGAACCACACTTTCTCGGCTTTCGCGATTTCGGTTTTTCGAAGTCTGCTGAAGAAACTTTTCGCGCGTGGGGTGAGAAAGAACTTCTGCGCCGCATGGTGCTCCAGATCCGTCTGCTTCGTCCGGATGTGATCATTACAAATCACGACAGTACGAGCGGTCACGGACATCACCAGGCCACGGGACGAACCATCCTTCTGGCATTCGATGCCGCCGCCGATCCAAAGCAGTTTCCAGAACAACTTGCACAGGCTGGAACGTGGCAGGTGCAACGATTGTTCGTGCGTTCTCGCGGCGAGGCAGTCGCCGGCGCGCAAGTCGTCACTCTCGATCCGAACGAAACCGATCCAGTTCGCGGCATTACTTACGCCCAACAAGCACTTGCCGGCTTGCAGAAACACGCCACCCAGGGTCCATGGCCCAAGACTGTTCCGGCGAACGGTGCCCGTCAGATTCGTTACACTCTTGTCAAACAGGCTCCGAGCACGCCTTCGCTTCCGGCAAACGCAAAGACACCGATTGACGGACTGACTTTGCCCGAAGCTGTCGCGTCAAAGCTCATCGCGCCGGCGATCGAAAGCAAGCCGCTGACAGAGTTCACCGATCGTCAACTCGAACTGCTCGTGTCGCTGCTGAGTGCTAAGCGGCGCGGTGTCTTCACCGCACCAAAAGAAGTTTTCGACCTCGACCCACAACGATTCAGACTGATGGCGTCGCGGCTAAATAAAGCAGTTGCGGCGGCTGCCGGCGCTTCTATCACACTAGGCTCAGAAAACTCAGCGCTCGTACCTGGTGAAGAAGCTCAACTCGCAGTGATCCTGAGCAATGGCGGTATCGCCGAGATTCAAGTCAAGCAACTCAAGTTTCGCGGGCTCGGCGTCGAAACAAAGCTCAACACTGCCGACAAGATGTTGCCCGGCACTGATACTGCTGCTGAAGTTAAAGTGCCGGCACCAAAAACAGCGAGCTTGACTGTGCCGTCGTCCGAGCATCTTTATGACGGGCGGCTCTTCGGCGAGCCGTTGCGAGTAGAAGCTGAACTAACGGTCGAAGGCGTCTCGTTTACCGTCGAAAACGAAGTACGCAGAGAAGTGGCGCCGGCTGTTGAGATTGTGAGTGTTGAGCCGTCGCCCTACGTCACGACTCCCGCTACTTTCCCGAAACCAATTGATTTCAGGATCACACTCAAGAACCATCTCAATTCTGAGTATAAGGGGTTGTTGCGTGTTAGCGGGCAAACGCTGGAAACCGGACGCGAAATCACACTGCGACCGGATCAGACTAGTACCACCAACTTCGTCGTGCGACCGCTGCCGCTGACTGGACAGATTCAGGGATCGAACATCAACGTCACGGTGGATTTGCCGGTACCCAAAGAACCGATCGCGAAGCGAACCGTGCCGCTTGTCTATGCTAACGCATTAGTTGCGAGCGGCAGACGAGTCGGTTATCTGCCTAGTTACGATCGAACGATCGAGCGCGCGCTGGCGGCATTGGGAGTTGATTCAAAGCAATTGACAGTGGATGAGATCGCGAAGGGTGATCTTTCGTCGTTCAATACGATCATCATCGACAATCGTGGTTACGAAGCGCATCAGGATTTGATCCCGGTCAATAATCGTCTGCTGAAGTTTGTGGAAGATGGAGGCACGCTGCTCGTCTTCTACCATCGCACGAATGAGTGGAATCCAAATGAGCAACGCAGGCGTCCGCAGCTTGCGCCGTATCCCATTATCATCGACGACGACCGCGTGACGGAAGAAGACGCTCCGGTAACGTTCCTCGTGCCTAAGCATCCGTTGCTCAACTTCCCAAACAAGATCACGCAACAGGATTTCGCGAACTGGGTTCAGGAGCGCGGACTTTACTTTCCGCGCGAGTGGGACCAGCACTACACCGCGATACTCTCGACAAACGACAAAGGTGAGCCACCACTAAAAGGTGGATTGCTGGTGGCGCCTTATGGACGCGGAAATTACATCTATACGAGTTATGTTTGGTACAGACAACTGCGCGCAGGTCTGCCGGGAGGTTACAGGTTCTTTGCGAACTTGATCAGTTATGGGCGAAGGAAGGACGACTAAGCCGGGGATTCCAGCATTTCTTCCGGTTCGGCTTCTTCTTCCAGTTTTACGCGGGCGCGTTCGAGGAATGTTTTGATCATCTCTCGGACGCGTTTTTGCATTTCGGCGCTGATTCGGCCCTCGCCGACAAGGATGGCGAGGCGATGGAGTTCCATTGCGTGTTTGCGGCGTAGCTCGACGTGCTGGACGATACGGATCAAAACCTTCTGGCCGCGTTCTTCAAAGGCAGCCGCATAACGCAGGTAGTTCTTCGCTTCGGAACGGGCCGGTGACCATTCGAGGCGTTCTGGAGAATCTTCGGTTTTTTCTACGGTAAATGCCGCGTGGACGGCACCGATAACCGGCACGTCAGCGCGGACCATCCAACGCATGATGCCGCCGGCTTCCTTGCGAATCCCTTCGATGCCGGGCATTAAATCCGCAAAATTGCGGAGCTCGCCAAAAAACTCCCGTGCCTTTTCGAGGGTGGTTTGTAATTCCAGTTGGTCCGCGTAAGAAGCCTTGATTCGAAACATTTAGTCTCCGTTAACCGTTTCTCCAGGACGTTGATGCGTGCAGGAAACAATTTGGTTTCCTGCGTCGCTATTGCTAAGTTACACGAGGACAGTTTGGTTAGTAAATATCTAAGTTCATTGGGTAAGAATTATTTAACATGAAGTCACAGGGCAGTTGCCCGCGATGCGAGAAACGCGGGATGAAGCGATGGGAAGACTTGAGCGATGAAGAACGCGAGGTCGTTAAGCGGTTGCCCGGCTCGGCGAGCTACTCGCTTGATGAACGGAAGGCGTCACATCGCTGGTGCACGCGCTGTTGGTACGAGGATTTAGCCACGGAGCAACACGGATGATGATCCGTATTTCATCCGCGATCATCTGTGGCTAATACACGTTTGTACGTAGCGCGGATTGCCTGCATTTGATCCGCTAAACTCGTATGTAGCTCCGACGCTGACTCGAAGCCAACGCGCGTCGCGACATCCCGCGCCGTGGGGTGATTCGGATCGGGCAAGCGCGTCGAGCGGCCCACAATCAACCTGAGATTGTGGTCTATCGAGCGCAACAAACTGTACCCACCACTCAACGCCGAAAAATCTTCATCATTAAGCGAGCCTTCCTCACGCAAACGTTCCAAGGTAAACGACGTCGAACGGTCATCGCCTTCGTCCATCACTTCGTCGCGCAGTTGTAAATATCGCGACGCAAAGTAGACATCGAGCATTCCGCCTGGCCCATATTTAATATCCGTTCCCAGCTTTCGTCCTCGACTTCCCTTCTCTTTCTCAAGTCGATCTCTGACGTGACGTGTCACGGCTTTCAACTCTTTCGGATCGACTCGTGAGGCGTTTGCGTGGATGCGGTGACGTGCATGTAGCTCGATCATCTTGCCGAGTTCCTGATCGCCGCCGACACAACGCATCTTGACGTAGGCGAGCCATTCCCACGGAGCACTTTCCTCTTTCAAGTAATCGAGAAAACCTTCAGAGCTCGTTACCAGCGGTCCATTCTTGCCATGCGGCCGCAAACGCATATCGACGCGATAGAGATAACCTTCCCTCGTAATACTCGAAAGCGCAGCAATCATGAGTTCGACCAGACGCGAATAGGTCTCGTCCTGCGTTAAGGTTTTGATTGGCGACGGAACGAGGGAGTCGTAAGTGATCAGAATGTCGAGATCCGATCCGTAATCGACACCACCTGTACCCAGTCGGCCCAGTCCGTAAAACGCGATTCGTGGACCACCGCTGAACGAACCATAACGACGTGCCATCTCGCGCCGAGCGACGAGATAAGCGACGTTCATGCTCGCGACAGCCAGATCGGTCTGTAAATGATTTGCCTCGAAGATTGAGAGTTCGTTCGCGGCGTCCTGGGCGCCGATCTCGACCATCAACGCGGCCCATTGCAAGCGCAGCGCAGCGAGTTCCGCGGGAAAATTGCGCTCGGCATCGACTGCGGCACGCAGAATTGCACGGTAATCGCGTCTCAACGAGGCGACGGTCGGTGGACCGAGTGAAACAATCAAAGCGGGGTTCGCGGCAATCGACTCTGCGAATGAATCCGACGAGCCACAGAGCTGCAGCAGTGTCTCGAGATTTGCTTCGGAAATCACGAAGTGTCCCTCGGTTTTTTCGAGGGACGCCGCTATGCGCGAAGCCTGGAGCAGGGCGCGATGAGGATTTAGTGATTTGCGCGCCATCGCCATCAAAAGGGTCGCAAGCGCTCGGGGCCTGCTCTCGGAATTGTGGTCCATGTGCGGAGCAAAGACCCGAGCCGCGGACATCGCGAGAGCTGTATCTTGATCGATTACCTCGGGAACTGTTTGCAAACTTTCGTCACTCACTGGAGTCGATTCTTCAGCTTCAGCGAACAGTCGATCGTACGCGTTGCGCACGTTTGTCGTGTGCGCTTTCAACGCTGCGACAAAATCCTCGGCGCCCGCGAATCCCATGCGCCGCGCGACGAGCGCCTGCGAGTCTTCGCTTTCAGGAACTGTATGCGTTTGCAGACCGTGCTCCATCTGTAACCGGTGTTCCAGATAGCGCAGGAAGTAGTAAGCGTCGGACAGATCGCTGCGCTCCGTTTGCGTAATGAAGCCACGATCGGCCAGACGGCCGAGACTTACGAGCGTGTGCGGCACGCGCAACCAATCGTCGCGTCCACCGTGGGCTAGCTGCAGTGCCTGCGCGATAAACTCGATCTCACGAATTCCACCGCGCCCGAGTTTTACGTTGAATCCGCTTTTCTTTTCGACCTTGCGGTCTATCTTCTGCTTGGCGAGACGAACACTTGCCAGCGCTCCGGTAACGGAAACATCCGGTCGAAAGATCGCAGGAGTCGCAGCGGCTTTGAAACGTGAGAACAATTCGGCGGAGCCGACTGCGGCTCGCGATCGAATCAGTGCCTGGCGTTCCCAGTCCTGCGCAGTGTGCGCGTAATAACGGACTGCTTCCTGAAGGGAACATGCAAGCGCGCCGTCGCGTCCGTGTGGACGTAGACGCAGATCGACTCGATAAGCCGCGCCTTCACCACCTGACTGGCCCACCAGACGCGCGATTGTTTCCGAGAGCTTCACGAAGTATTCGCGATTGCTGACCTCGCCACGTTGACCAGTGCCGGAAGTCGTCCCATCGTCTGAATAAAGAAAAACGAGATCGATGTCCGACGCGTAGTTCAGCTCCATCGAACCGAGCTTGCCGAGCGCGATCACGCAAAACTCCGCGGTGGCACTGCGGCCGCGATCGTCAACACTGCGCGGCAAGCCGTAACGATTGTCCAGGTCCTGGCGCGCCAGACTGAGCGCGTAGTCGAGAATTGCGTCTGCAAGATTCGACAACTCTTCCGTCGTCTCAACCAACGTTTGCGAACGACGGATATCGTGCAGGTAAGTGCGCAACAACTCGCGGCGACGAAAACGTGCGAGCAAAACTTGCGGATTCAAAGAAGAGTTTGTAAGAGCGAAACGCGCCAGCGATTCCTTCAACTCATCCGCTGTCCTCACGCGCGGATCGGCGCGCTCGCGCCCCAGCCATGAAAGATACTCGGAGTTCTGTTCGAGAGTTGTGGCCAGCAGCGGACTCCACGCAGCCAAAGCGAGAACGTCCGCGAGCAAGGCTGGTTGCTTGAGGAGAGTTTGGTGAGCACGCGGCTGTTCTTTGGCTAACCGCTCTAGAAAAAGACGAGGGCCGTTCTGATCCGGCAGGTCGCGAAGCAAGAAGCTAATAGGTCCTACAGGACCTGTAGGACCTATTTTCTCCATTGCCTAAATATCGTAGTACAAAGAGAACTCCAACGGATGCGGGCGCATGCGGAGCGGCGTGATCTCGCGATCGCGCTTGTATGTAATCCAGCGCTCGATCAGTTGTGGGCTAAATACGTCGCCCTTGAGCAGGAAGTCATGATCGGCTTCCAGCGCTTTTAGCGAGTCGTCGAGTGAACCCGGCAGAGTCGGCACATCCTTCAGTTCTTCCGGTGAAAGATCGTAGATGTCCTTCTC
This sequence comes from Pyrinomonadaceae bacterium, assembly GCA_035758935.1. Lineage (GTDB taxonomy): Bacteria > Acidobacteriota > Blastocatellia > Pyrinomonadales > Pyrinomonadaceae > PSRF01. The sequence continues at coordinate 9,275 of DASTVU010000551.1, forward strand.
GAGTGGGTCGCCCGGATCGATTCGATTCTGAACGCCGTCGAGTCCCGCGAGCAGCATGGCCGCAAACGCGAGGTAAGCATTGCACGACGGATCGGGTGGACGAAACTCCAGGCGCTTCAGTTTTGGATTCGTCGAAAACATCGGAATACGAATCGCAGCCGACCGATTGCGCGCGGAGTACGCGAGATTCACGGGCGCCTCGAAGCCAGGCACAAGACGCTTGTAGCTGTTCGTCGTCGGTGCCGCAAAAGCCACGATTGCAGCGGCGTGTTTCAGCAATCCACCAATATAGAACTTCGCTATATCCGAAAGGCCCGCGTAACCGTCGCCGGCGAAAAGCGGTTTCTCACTCTTCCACAACGACTGGTGACAGTGCATTCCTGAACCGTTATCGCCATACAAAGGCTTCGGCATAAACGTCGCGGTTTTTCCAAACTGGTGCGCGGTATTGCGAACTACATACTTGAATATCTGAAGATTGTCGGCCGTACCCAGCAAAGTAGAGTAACGAAAATCGATCTCACATTGTCCGGCTGTGGCCACTTCGTGGTGGTGGCATTCAACCGTCACGCCACACTTGCCCAGAGTCAGTGAAATTTCCGAGCGCAGATCCGTCAGCGAGTCGGTCGGCGCACAAGGCACATAACCTTCCTTCGGGCGGATACGGTAACCGAGATTCGATCCGGCAAACTCGTTCGCATCGCGACCGGTGTTCCAGTGTCCTTCGTCGGAATCGAGTGTAAAGCCGGCCGAATTCTGCTCGTTATGAAACTTGACTGAATCAAACACGAAAAACTCGGCTTCGGGGCCGAAGTAAGCGGTATCGGCAAGGCCGGTGAATTTGAGATAACTCTCGGCGCGCTGCGCAACCGAACGCGGATCGAAAGCGTATCCTTCCTTGGTTATCGGATCGACGGCACTGCCGATCAAACAAAGCGTCGGCTGCTCCGCAAACGGATCCATCCAGAAGCGGGTAGCGTCCGGAACAAGCAGCATGTCTGACTCGTGAATCGCAGCCCAGCCGCGAATCGAAGAGGCGTCAAAGCCGAAGCCATCTTCGAACTGATCTTCGCCGAGTTCAGCGATCGGGAAGGTAAGGTGTTGCCAGGAACCGGGCAAATCCGTGAAACGCACAGAAACAAATTTGGCGCCCTGATCGGTAGCATATTTCAAGACAGTCTTAGGGTTCATTTGATCTCCTGCAAGATTAAGGGAGTGTTGGGGGTGCTCTTCGCCCCGGCGCGGTCTTTGGTGCGAAGTATTTTGGCGTGCTTAACGACTCTAGAAAAACAGCCGTGCGGCATTGAAGGACAATTCGTAAAAAGCTGCCATTATAGTTATGGGTTGGGCGATGTCAAGGCTAAACCGGAACTTCTATCCGCAGATTTCACAGATTACACAAATTTGCTTCAAAAATCTGCGTAATCTGTGGATGTATGCTTCGTAAAAAGTTATGGACCGCCGTGGCCATTTTCTGTTACATTGCGCGACTAAAGCGTTCCACCCAAACAACAAACTCCGCAACTCGATTCGGAAAATGTACACCTGTGTTTCAGCTAAAGGCATTCATATCGTTCACGTTTTATTTTTAAGGCAGGAGACCGCCAATTGACCACGGCAATCGAGCAAACGCTCGAAACTTATGGAATCGAAAACTGGGGAGCTGGCTACTTTGATGTTAACCGCAAGGGAAACCTTATCGTTCGCCCTGTCGAAGGAGATCCACGTTCGGCGGACCTCAAAGAGATTATCGACGACCTTGCCAAACGTGGTATCACCACGCCCGTGCTGCTGCGCTTTCCGCAGCTCGTCGCAGCTCAAGTAAGAAAACTTCAGCGTGCGTTTAGCCGCTCTATTCGCGAGTTTGAATACCAGGGCGCGCACATGTGTGTTTACCCGATGAAGGTGAACCAGCAACGTAGCGTGGTCGAGGAATATCTGCGCGAAGGCTCCCGCTACGATTTCGGACTCGAAGCGGGTTCGAAAGCGGAACTTTACGCCGCCCTCGCCCTCGAACAAGCGGGAGATAGCCTGCTCGTCCTCAACGGTTTTAAGGACGAGGAGTTCATCGAGCTGGCATTTGCCGGCGCGAGAGTCGGAAAGAAGGTCGTGATCGTGATCGAGAAGCTCAATGAGCTCGATCACGTTCTCAATGTCGTTGAGCGTCACGAAGGCGCGCTGCCGATGCTCGGTATGCGTGTAAAGCTCTACTCGAAAGGCTCCGGTCGCTGGGAAAAGTCAGGTGGCGAGGCCGCGAAGTTTGGACTGACTACTACCGAGCTTCTGGAAGTGATCCGTCGTCTCGAGGAAGCGGATCGCGTGGACATGCTCAAGCTGCTCCACTTCCACATCGGTTCGCAACTCACCGATATCAAACGCATCAAGAATGCGATGAAGGAAGCAGCTCGCGTGTACGCGAAAGTTTTCCAGATGAAGGTTCCAATTGAGCTGCTTGACGTCGGTGGTGGTATGGCCGTGGATTACGACGGATCAAAAACGGCGTTCGACTCTTCCGCGAATTATACGGCGCAGGAATTTGCTAACGACGTTATCTACACGATCAAACAGGTATGCGACGACGAAAACGTCCCGCATCCGACGATCATTCAGGAGTCGGGACGCTTCCTCGCCGCTTATCACGCGATCCTGGTGACGAACGTGCTCGACGAAATCGAAACCGTAGTCGAAGACATAACTCCGATCGAGATCGACGAAGACGATCCGCAAGTTGTCATCGAACTGGGCGACTTGCGCGAATCGATCACGGTCAAGAATTATCGCGAGTACTATCACGACGCTCTGGAACATCGCGAAGAGCTGTTCACGTTATTTAATCTCGGCCTGATCTCGCTCGAAGATCGCGCGAAAGGCGAAGTGCTTTTCTGGGACGTGTGCGAGCGCGCGGACAAGTACGCGCAACAGGCGAAATACGTGTCAGAAGAGTTTGGTGAACTACGCCGGCTACTCTGCGCGAAGTACCTGACTAACTTCTCAGTATTTCGTTCGGTGCCCGATCACTGGGCGATCAATCAACTGTTTCCGATCGTTCCGATTCACCATCTGAACAAGACGCCAACCGAGTACACCACGTTGTGCGACATAACCTGCGATTCTGACGGCATCGTCGATAAGTTTGTCGATTTACACGACGTGAAACCGGTCCTGGAACTTCACTCCCTCAATCCGGACGAGCCTTACTACCTGGCATTCATGCTGGTCGGCGCATACCAGGAAGCGATGGGAAATAATCACAACCTCTTCGGAGCGCCGCACGAAGCACACGTGCACATCGACGAAGAAGGTTTTCTGATCAAGAAAGTGATCAAAGGCACTACTGTCGGCGCCGCTGCAGAGCGTGCTCGTTACGAACGCAGTCTGCTGCACGACGGTTTTCGACGTTTGATTACTCGACGCGTCAAAGAGGGCGAGCTGAGCGAGGCTGACGGAGCTGAGTTGGCCCAGTTCTACGAATCACGTTACGAGGCTTATACCTACTTAGCAGTTAACGGCGTCAAGACTCGTTCACGGCGGCGTACTGATTATTAGGCTGATTATTAAGATGTAATACAAAGCAAAGTCTAAAAAGGAACGTTCAATCCGAGAGGTTGACAACCTGCATGGTCACTCAACGAAAACCAAAAGCATCGAAGTACCTGACCACACCCACGCGGCCCGTACAAGTGGACCGCGATCGCTCGGTGGCGGGACTTCT
>DASTVU010000552.1:0-3888 GCA_035758935.1 Pyrinomonadaceae bacterium
CACTGGTTTCGTGGCAAGATGCAACCGTTTCTGCGGGAGGTTATTCTCTCGGAAAAGGCGCTGGGACGCGGGCTTTTCAGACCCGAAGCCGTCAAGCAATTGGTCGATCTGCACGTTCGCGCCGAACGTGATTACTCGCATCAACTCTGGACACTCCTAATGCTCGAGTTGTGGTTCAACAGATTTATTGACTAAGTGTATATGGACAGGATTAAAAAGATGTCTCAGGATGAGCAAGATAAATCCTGTACATCCTGAAAATCTTGTAGATCCTGTCCCCAACTCTCTCTGAAATGCAGGCAGAGGAAAAAGTAGAACAGTTTGCCGGGCAACGGATCCTCGCGATGGATCCGCGCACCGAAAAGACGCTGCGCGCGTGTGCGGCTTGTGGTTCGAGTGATGCGCAACCACTCGGCATCAAGAACGAGCTCGACATCCTGTCGTGCCGCAAATGCGCAACGGTTTATACGCCTTACTCGCCGTGGTATTCGAGCGAATACTATTACGTGAGTTATTACCCGGAAGCGAGTCTTTCGCCGCCGCCGTTTGTCCAGACGAGGCTCGAAGAGATCACGGCGGAGTTTGCGCCATACAGGCAAACAAATCGTTTACTCGATATCGGTTGTGGCGCCGGCAATCTAATGCTTGCCGCACGCAAGCATGGTTGGAACGCCCACGGCCTCGACGTTTCTGCAAACGCAGTGAATCATGTGCGCTCGCTTGGTTTTGAAGTGTTTCAGGGTGAGCTTCAGCAAGCGCAATGGCCGTCTGAACACTTCGACGTGATCACGGCGGCGGAAATTCTCGAGCATCTCAGTGAACCGCGACTGCTGGTTGAGGAAGTGGCGCGCCTCCTTCGTCCGGGTGGTTTGTTTTGGACCACCACACCGCATGCTCGTGGGCTATCGGCTCGAGTGTTGGGTTTGAAATGGCGTTGCATCTGGCCGCCGGAGCACCTGCAACTATTCTCTGCCAACGGCCTGAAGGGACTGCTGCGCGATGTTGGATTTCGAGATATACGCGTCCGCACAACGGGCGGCAACCCTTTCGAAATCTTTCATGCGCTGGGTCGCGGGAAAGATGCACCCAAAACTGCGGACCAGCATTTTGATCGTGTCACGACCGCTTACCAGTTGAACGAATCTTTGATGAAGAGCCGTCCACGCCGGATAATAAAGGACCTTGTAAATGGTGGCCTCAACATCACGCGACTCGGCGATACATTGAAGATTTACGCGATACGTTGATTGTGCTTGGTACAAAGAAACAAAGTACAAAGTACAAAGAACCAAGATCAGGAGGACAATTTGAAAGGTGTAGTGTTAGCAGGAGGTTTAGGGACGAGACTGCGTCCACTGACCTCCGTCACAAACAAACATCTGTTGCCGGTTTTCAACCAGCCGATGATTTATTACCCGATTCAGACACTCGTGAATGCGGGTATTACCGACATCATGGTTGTGACTGGAGGCAGTTCCGCCGGCGAATTCCTGCGCCTGCTCGGCAACGGCAAGGCGTTCGGGCTCAAACATCTCAACTACACCTATCAGGAGGGCGAAGGCGGAATCGCTGATGCACTCTCACTCGTCGAACACTTCGCGTCCGATGGTCCAGTTTGTGTAGTGCTGGGCGACAACATCATCGAGGGAAACATACGGGCCGCAGTAGAAGCTTATCGAAGCCAGGGCAGCGGCGCGAAGATTATTCTGAAGAAAGTGCCGGACCCGCAACGCTTCGGCGTGCCACGTCTCGACGGCAAACGCGTCGTTCGCATCGACGAGAAGCCTGCGAAACCACAGTCAGACTACGCCGTGATTGGCGTTTACATGTACGACGAAGCGGTCTACGACATCATTCGTTCTCTGAAGCCTTCAGGTCGTGGCGAGCTCGAAATCACAGACGTCAATAATGCTTACATCGAACGCGACGCAATGACGTGGGAAGAGCTGGAAGGCTGGTGGACTGACGCGGGCACGTTTGAGAGTCTGTTGCGCGCGTCGAACATGGTCGCGGAAACAGGGGCCAACAAGATGTCCTTCGAACCGGAAGAGGTAGCTGCAAATGCCCGACAGCTTTAAAGACGGCGAGATCAATGGAGTAGTAATTCGCAAGCTGGCAAGGAATCTCGATTCGCGAGGTTGGTTAACGGAGATCTTTCGCAGCGATGAATTAGACGAAGAGTTTCTTCCGGCAATGAGTTATATCTCTTCGACCAACCCGGGTGTTACCCGTGGACCTCACGAACATTGGGATCAGGCCGACTATTTCTGCTTCATTGGTCCTTCAAATTTCAAATTGCGGCTTTGGGACAATCGCAAAGACTCAGAGACGTTTCTATGTAGAACGACCGTCATCGTGGGCCAGGACAACCCCGCGACGGTGTTGATCCCGGCTGGAGTCGTGCATGCATATCAGAACGTGGGCGAAGTTGACGGCATCGTGATCAATTGTCCCAACAGGCTCTATCGTGGCGCCGGACGAAAAGAGGAAGTCGACGAGATTCGACACGAGGACGACGGCGACACCGCCTATCGAATGGATGATTAACAGGTCCTATTAAGCGTTGCACTCATGAAAGTAATCCGCATTATTGCTCGCTTGAACGTGGGTGGACCGGCCAAGCATGTTGTCTGGCTGACTTCGGGATTGAAAGATGCGGGCTTTGATACTTTGCTCGTCACGGGCAAGGTTCCTGAAGGCGAAGAAGACATGAGCTACTTCGCGGACGAGTTGGGCGTCACGCCGCGCTACTTCTCCGAGATGAGCCGCGAAATTTCTTTGAACGACGCCGTCACTGTCTGGAAGTTGTTTCGCCTTTTCCTACGCGAACGGCCCGACATCGTACACACGCATACGGCCAAGGCCGGGACAGTCGGACGCACGGCCGGGTTTTTATATCGGTGGTTGACGCCGGGTGTGTTCATTGGCAGGCCGAGGCAGTGCAAGTTTGTACACACGTATCACGGACACGTCTTCCACAGTTATTACGGGCGTAATCGAACACGGCTATTTCTCGCGGTCGAAAGACTCCTGGCGAAGCTGGTCACGGATCGTCTGATTGTTGTCAGCAAACAGCAGAGCATTGAGATTGGTGAGAAGTTTCGCGTCGGGCGCAGCGGGCAAATCAAAGTGATTCCGTTGGGATTGGATCTCGGCCTCTTCGCCGATCACGCTTCGCGCCGGTACAAGTTTCGTCACGAGCTGTGTATCCCTGACCACACGATTCTGATCGGCATCGTGGGCCGGTTGACAGAGATCAAGAACCATCAGATGTTCTTGAACGTCGTAGCCCGATTCAAAGAGATCGATCCGGCGTGTTGGAGACACGGCGCGGTGAGGTTCATCGTTATCGGAGATGGTGGACTGCGTGATGCACTCGAAGACCAGAGTGAGGCGCTGGGCCTGGAAAAGGATGTGATCTTCGTCGGCAGCAGAAAAGATCCGGAGTACTTCTATCCGGCGCTCGACGTGGTGGCGTTGACGTCTCATAACGAAGGCACGCCGCTGACGTTGATCGAAGCGATGGCTAACGCTCGGCCCGTGGTGGCGACGAGTGTTGGCGGAGTCGTCGATCTGTTGGGCGATGTGGTTGAGGATGGACCATACGAAGTTTGCCGGCGCGGGATCTCTGTTCCCGCGGGTGACGAAGAAGCTTTTGTCTCCGCGTTGAGCCGTATCATCCGCGACAGATCTCTGCGACAGGAACTAGGTGATCGAGGTCTCGAGTTTGTAGAAGTTAACTATTCGAAAGAACGTTTGTTTGAAGACATTAAGATGTTGTACGAAGAGCTGGGAAGTGGGCGTCACCTTGGAGTGCGGCGGCCTGACGCCGCTTTGGTATCGATGAGACATGGCCGAGACTAAAGCGGCGTCAGGCCGCCGCACTCC
>DASTVU010000553.1:0-4272 GCA_035758935.1 Pyrinomonadaceae bacterium
CTGGTGTCGAACGAAGCTATCCGCAAGATCAGAGGCCGGCGCATCGCCATGATCTTTCAGGATCCGATGACCTCATTGAATCCGTTCATGAAGATCTCCAAACAACTGATGGAGATGACTGAGCTTCACCTCGGTCATACAAAGGCACAGGCTCGTGCTCACGCGATTCGGATGTTGGAAACAGTCGGCATTCCCGACGCACAAACGCGCGTCGACAGTTACCCCCACGAGTTCTCCGGCGGTATGCGACAGCGCGTCATGATCGCGATGGCGCTCTCCTGTGAGCCGGAGCTGTTGATTGCCGATGAGCCGACGACGGCGCTCGACGTTACGATTCAGGCTCAGATACTCGAGCTAATCAAGAAGCTCAAACGTGAAACCGGAACTAGCGTGATTCTCATAACTCACGATCTCGGCGTGGTCGCCGGAATGACGGATCACGTAATTGTGATGTACGCGGGAAAGATCTTCGAACAGGCAACAACGAGCGAGTTGTTTGCACAGCCGGGAAATCCATACACCAAAGGCTTACTTCGATCTGTGCCCGATCCGACTGCCGAACAAGGCAAGTTGTACCAGATACCGGGACTACCTCCAGACGTCGCACATCTCAAGCCCGGTTGTCCGTTTGCCCCGCGTTGCGACCGCGTGGAAGACATTTGTAAGAGAGAGTTTCCGCCTTTTGTCCAACTCAACGCCGATCACCATTCGCTCTGTCACTTTGCGCGTGAAGTCTACAGCGAGTCAGGCGGTACACCAGCATGAGTACGCTCCTATCGATTAAAGATCTAAAAGTTCACTTTGATCTTGGCGGCGGTGGGCCAATCGACAAGTTGTTCAACTCCAAATCGGTCAAACGAGTTGTGAAAGCAGTCGACGGAGTTTCACTCGATATTCAGGAAAGAGAAACTCTCGGTCTGGTTGGTGAATCAGGTTGCGGTAAGTCAACCCTGGGACGCGCGATCCTGCGTCTAACTGAACCGACTGACGGCCAGGTGCTCTATCGCGATCGCGATCTCGCACATTTATCGCAAAGACAGTTGCGTGAAGAGCGCCGGCATCTACAGATAATCTTTCAGGATCCGTATGCGTCGCTCAACCCGCGCATGACAGTGGGTCAAATTGTGGGCGAACCGCTGGAGACCTTCCGCCTGGCGCGAGGAAAAGATGCCGAGCAACGCGTGCAGGAGTTACTCGAGACTGTTGGACTGAGCAAACGCTTTATCAAGAGATATCCCCACGAGTTTTCCGGTGGTCAACGACAACGCATTGGCATCGCCCGCGCTCTCGCAGTTGATCCGGACTTCATTGTTGCCGATGAACCGATTTCAGCGCTCGATGTTTCCATTCAGGCTCAGATAATGAACTTGCTCGAAAAGCTACGTCGTGAAAAGAATCTCACCTATCTTTTCATCTCACATGACCTGCGCGCGATCAGGCACGTTTCAGATCGTGTTGCAGTGATGTACCTCGGCAAGCTGGTCGAGATAGCCGATGCAAAGACGATCTATGACGAGCCGTTGATGCCGTACACGAAAGCGCTCATTTCCGCGGTGCCGGTTCCCGATCCTCAGATTGAAGCGAGCAGGCAGCGTATAATGCTGGAGGGCGACGTGCCTTCACCGATCAATCCTCCATCCGGTTGCCGGTTTCATACACGATGCCCTTACGCGATCGCCACATGCAAGGAGGTGGTTCCTCAGTTAGTTGAGATCAAGCCAGCGCATTTTGCAGCATGTATCAGAATCAGTCCGGCGCAGCCTCATATCGAGGACGTGGAGCCCGGCGCCGCACCTGGATTGCCACAATAAGCTCAAGAGAACAGCCACAAAGAAGCACAAGAGTCACAAAAGAAGGCATATTGATTTGGCTTCTTCTTCTCAATCAATTTGTGCATTTTGTGCCTTATTGTGGCGAATGACTTTTGTGGGGTGGATTGAAAGCCCCCGGTTATTAATCATTTAGCACTAAGGTAAACTCCCTCATGTGCGGATGGAGGAAGCTCAGTTTCCGTGGCAGCCTGCTAAGTTGTTCTATGCCACGTGGTTAACGCCCAGATCCTGATGGTTAATAAGTCCCCCATTGCCCTGAGTCCTCAGGAACATCGTGAAGACGCCCCGCCCTCCTGGCCAGAAATCCAGGATTCACTTGCGGAGTCTTCGGCGCTGGCCTTGTTGCTTGTCGATGGCCACCAGCCTCCCGCAGTGGTGGTGTCGAACAACAACTCGATTTGCCAAACCTTTCAGAGTTCTCCTGAACATGTCGGGCTTTGCGACCCTTATTGCGGCGCTGCTCACTCGCGAGCGGTTAAAGCCGGCGACGTTGTTGAATACAAATGTCACGCAGGACTTTCGTGTTTCGCGAAACCAGTTGAGCTCGGTGGCAAGCGAAAACTGGCCGTCATTGGAGGTCGCGCCTTTTTAAAGAGTTCGGACTACCAGCAACTTATGGAACGCTTCCGCAAAGGTGATTTGCAGGAGATATCTTCGGAGAACGTCTTCGCAAACATTCTTTTCTCCGAACCGCAACGCCTCGGCGAATTAGCCGAACGAGTCGATCGTGCGGCGCAGCGACTTAAAACGGCGTCGTCGAATGGATCGGGTTCTGTTCAGGTGGTTGCGAAGAAGGAAACCACGAGCGCGCGCCAGGATCTCGAACTCGAAGTGCAACGCTTACGAAACGAATTGGAATATCGTTCGCGCTTTACAGATTCGCTGCAGCATTTTCTCGAAAGAATAAGCTGCGCTGATCCGGTTAAGACTTACAACTCCATCATCACGAGCTCGAAGGAGTTGCTGCAATCAGAACGTGCTTCGTTGATGGTGCTGGATGAAACTACGAACGCGTTGATCTTGAAAGCCGCGAGTGGACTGTCAACGGCGCCGGAATCGGTGTCACCGGTACGCGTTGGGGAAGGGGTTTCGGGGGAAGTCATCGATACCGGCAAAGCAGTGATGGTTACCGATCTGCGCATGGCCGGCCGCAAACCGGCGCCGGCCGAGCGTCACTACAAGACAAACTCATTTATTAGTTATCCGATCGCCATCGGCGGACGAAAGGTCGGCGTGCTGAATGTTACCGACAAGTCAGGTGGCGGCACTTACGACGAAATCGATCTGTCGTTGCTTGAAATAATTGGACCACAAGTTGCGCTTGCGCTCGAACGCGCGGAGTGGCAGGAGCGTGCGACTGAGTTTCAGCTCATGTCGATCACCGATTCACTCACAGCGCTTCCGAACCGCCGCTATCTTGAAGAGCGTCTGGCGGAGGAACTCAATCGTTCGAAACGTTATGACTATCCGATGAGTTTCCTGATGATCGACATCGACGATTTCAAAGCCTACAACGATAAAAACGGGCATCAGGCGGGAGATCTGGCGCTGCAAATCACTGCGCACTGTTTGAAGGGTGCATTGCGCGTAGTCGACGTTGCTTCGCGTTACGGTGGTGAAGAGTTCTGCATCCTGTTACCACAAACTGCCATGTCCGAAGCAGGTGTAATTGCAGATCGCATCAGGCATCGTGTTTCCACGACTCACTTTCCGCACGGAAAATCACAGCCGTTGGGTCGCGTGACGATTAGTGTGGGTGTTTCGACGTTTACGAAGAATATCGACACACCCGAAAACATCATCGCCGCCGCGGATCGCGCGCTGTATCATGCGAAAAGTATGGGGAAAGATCGAGTGGAGTTTTACGGAGAGAGGGAAAGCTAATCCACAGATTACGCAGATTATGTAAAACATCCGTGTAATCTGTGGATGGATTTAAATGAGCAGTCGTAGTGAAAATTTCCGCCGTGTTCTCGGGCGAGTGATCCAGCAGGACTTTGTTGGTCGTGCTGCGGAGCTCAACCGGATCATGGCGCAAGCAGAATCCACCAAAGCGGGCCGTGGTCTGCTGTTGCTCATGGAACCCTCTGCCGGTGTCTCGGAACTCCTGCGCCAGGCGTACGATCAAATCTTCAATCGACGCACCGATGTGATCCCAATCTATTTTGCGATTACGCGAAACGAGACTACTGCAGTTAGCGCTGCGATCGAGTTTCTGAACACATTTCTCCAGCAATACATCGCCTATCGCCGCGACGAACCGGTTGTCTCAGACGCACCTTTGACGTTGCATGACCTTGTCGAACTCGCGCCTGCAGCCGATCTCGAGTGGGTAGAGCAGCTCGTTGAATCGTACAACCGCCTGCGATTCAGCAATGACGACAAAGCATTAGTGCGCTTCTGTCTCGGTGCACCACAACGCATTCCCGCAGTACGCGGG
>DASTVU010000554.1:0-7981 GCA_035758935.1 Pyrinomonadaceae bacterium
CGAGACGGTATCGCCGGGCTTCGCGTTTAAGTCACGCGCGATCCAGTCGTTGAGAATAATTGGCGGATTCGATGACGTTTGTGGTGTTAGCCTGGCGAGCTTCGCGAGAGTCTCGTCGTCTAATGCGGCAACGAGTGAATAAGGAGTCGAATTGTCGCCGGAGCTAATGCTGTTGGCGAGATAAGAGAGCACCGGAACCGTTCGCAGCGAGAGCGCCCTGGCGGCTTCGTTCGCAGCTGTGGTGACGTGTTCATTGATGATCTTGCTGTCACTCTCGAGCGAGATTGTTTGGTCGTTAACTGCTCGCAGCTTTAGTCCCAGATCTTCGAGCGTCGCTTTACTCTTCAGCAATGATGCAATCGACTGCTGTTGTTGCGCTGGTTGCGTACCGGCAAACCTCGCAACGAGAATCGTGTTGACTCGCCCCTTTTGTTCAAGCTCCTGCTGCAAAAAACTGAGCTTAACGAAGACAGCCCGCACTGTGCCTTGTTGTGGCTGCAGTGAAAACTCCCCGAGACTCTCACTCCCAACCTCACCCGCAACACTCAGTCTGATCGTCTTGCCGGGATCTTCCTTTCGTCCATGCAACGACTCCACCGGAATGTCCGAAGGTTTCTCGAGTCGCAACACCAGAGAGTCACCCTGACTACTTCCCAGTTCACTCGCAAGACTCTGACTGACGAGCGCATCCTGAAGTTTCTCAGGCGTTGTAACACCAGCGACGCCATTGAACTTCCAGAATCTTTCATCGACACCGTAAACCTTGACTCCGCCCGCGCGACGCTTGCTCGGTTCATGAACGACGACGCCTTCGAGCGCGATCATCGGACAGGTAACGCCGATTCCATTCGCCGTAAACTGACCTTGCTGCTCGAGATCGGCGGCGAGTTGTTCACGAAAGAAATATGCCGAGGAAATCAGGTCGTCAGTCTTCCCGAGTCGTTGCGAAGAAAGATCGCGCAGACTCCCGCGAACTGATTCACCGATAAGCAGCGCACCGGCGAGTACTGACACAGCGATCGCAACACCCAGCACGACGACCAGATTGGTTTGCCAGTAATACTTGAGACTGCGTTTTATGAGTTGAGTGGCTTGCATTAAAGCTCTTCGAGATGCTGGTTGCGTAGTTCGAAACGTCGCGGGAAGCGCGCCGCAAGTTCTTTGCTGTGTGTGACAACGATCAGAATCGTTTCGGCGCCGCGATGAGCTTCGAGCAGAAGATCGGAAACGACTCCCGCAGATCGTTCGTCAAGATTTCCGGTCGGTTCGTCGCACAACAGCAGTTGCGGTTTCATGATCAGCGCACGTGCGAGGGCGACGCGTTGTTTCTCGCCACCGGAGAGTTGCGCTGGTCGATGGTCCAGGCGCTCAGCGAGACCCACTTGCTTGAGTAGCTCGGTTGCTCGTCGAGTGGGTTCTCCATTTGTGGTTGAGACCATTGTCGGCGTCAGCACATTTTCAATGACCGAGCACTGCGGCAACAGGCAGTGGTCCTGAAACACAAAACCGATCTCCTGATTGCGAAACGCTGCGAGCTGTTTCGCATTTAGCAGAAATGGATTTTGACCTTTTAGGGTGACTGTACCGCTCGACGGCGGCTCAAGCGCACCAAGCATGTAGAGCAGAGTGCTCTTGCCGCTGCCGGACGCGCCCATGATTGAAACTGCCGATCCGGGTGGCAGAGTTAAAGAGACATCAGAAACTATTCGGAGTGGTCCAGCGGGAGTCTGGTACTCCTTCGAGAGATTCTCAACCTTTAGCATCAGTATCGATCCGTGTTAGTCCGTGCCTTTATTGCCAAACGAAATCAGCGCCTCTAGAATCAGGCAATTCGCGATGAACCAGTTCGATTCGAACAAAGACTACTACGGCGTTTTGGGCATCCACAAGGAGGCCTCTCAGGTCGAGATCGACCGGCAGTACAAACGCCAGGCATCAAAGCATCATCCCGATCGCGGCGGCAGCGAGGAGCGGATGAAGTCTTTGAACGAAGCGTATAGCGTTCTCAAAGACGAAACTTTACGCAATTCTTATGATGCCGGACGGCGTAAAACGTATCGTGCCCAGAACTTTACTCCCGTGACGACGCCGACCGCTCGGGACGTTGGAGTTTTGGGGCATTGCCTGAGTGCATTCCTTTGTCTATTCGGCGGTATGTTCCTGTTGTTGCTCGTGCGGTTTCAAGGGGCCTGGTTTCTTTGGCCGCTCGCTATACTGGCTTTGCTGGTGCTCGGGTTTGGGGTTTTGCTCGCCCGTAGCGCGATGGTAGCGGTCGACGCATCGTTACCGGTGACAAACAAGATCAAAGGCCACACCAAAGTACAGGAATTCGCCTTTTGGACGGTGATTGTCAGCGGTGCCTACGGACTCTACGTGGTGATGACTCTTTGAGGACGAGATGATCAGCGGTTTAGACCTTCTCTTTCTCGAGGTCAACAGTCTTGAAGAGTCGCTCGCGTTTTACGAGCAAGTCCTCGGGATGGAGGTCGAGTCAGTTAACATCGAGTCGGAGCCGCCGATGGCGAGACTTCGTGGCGGTGCATTGAGAATCACGTTGGCACAAAATCTTGAGACGATGTTGCGTCGCGGTCGGGGAGTTCATTTTTTTGTTGGTGTTGAAGACGTCGATCGGTTTTATGAAGATTTGATCGCAAGAGGCGCCGACGTTCAGCCGCCGTTGGATGAGGGTTGGGGCGGTCGCTTCGTTACCCTCGAAGATCCGGATAAGTATCGCTACTTCTTTGTAACGTGGACGGACGAGAGAAAGGAATAAAATGGCGGGACAACATATTGAAAATCTCTTTCGCCGCTTCAAAGGGGAAGTAGTCGACGTAAAGACGGTGTCGGGCGGCATCTATTCAGGACGCATCTCCGAGGTTACAAACGATTACGTTTGTCTGACGGAAACAAGACCGGAGCCGGGACAGCAGGTATACTTATCATTCGTCGCGATCGAGTCGATAATAGTTGGAACCACGGATTCGGACGGATAAATGTAGTTAAGACTTCGTGCTTGGAGCTTTGTTCTTGGTTAGGCGCAAAGATCCAAGCACAAACATCAAAGTTCAAAAGTTTTACTTCTTATGCAGTACGTAGAGAACCCTCCGAATCCGTGGCTGACTCACTCGGTTGAATGGATCGGCGAACCGCCAGAAGCAAAGCTCGAAGTCTTCGAAGAGACAGCGACGCGCCACATCATCACTCACAATAACAGTCCTGACGTCGGTTTCGATTACACCGTAAACTGCTATCGCGGTTGTATACACGGCTGCACTTATTGCTTCAGCCGGCCCACGCACGAATATCTCGGCTACGGCGCCGGAACTGATTTCGACCGCAAGATCGTCGCGAAGGTGAATGCACCCGAGCTCTTGCGCAAAGATCTGATGAGACCTTCGTGGAAAGGCGCCGAGATCGTTTTCTCTTTCACATCTGATCCCTACATTCCGCTCGAAGCGAATTACAAACTCACGCGTCGCTGTTTGGAAGTCTGCGCAGAGTTTCGGAATCCTGTGGGCGTCATCACAAAGTCGGCGCTGGTACGCAGAGACATCGACGTGCTTCAGGATCTCGCGCGAAATGCAAAGCTGGGTGTGTTTTTTACGATTCCTTTCACAGACGTCGAAACGGCGCGTGCGGTCGAACCGTTTGCTCCGCTTCCTGAAGCGAGATTTCACGCGATGGAAGCACTCGCTGCGGCTGGTATCAAAGTAGGTATCGGAATCGCACCCGTCATTCCCGGTTTATCGACCGATATTCCGGTGTTGTTGAAGCGAGCGAAAGAAGCAGGTGCGGAGTATGCATTCATCAACATGCTGCGTTTACCGGGCAACGTCGCGCCTTATTTCGAAGAACGTTTGCGTGAGAAGTTGCCGACCAAGGCCGATCGTGTGCTCAACAGAATCCGCGAAGCACGTGACGGCAAACTGAATTCGAGTGTCTTTGGCGAGCGAATGCGTGGCAAGGGCCAGTACTGGGAAGCCACCGAACGTCTCTTCAAAATCCACTGCGCTCGCCTCGGATTCAACAAGAAACGCACGCACCAGACACCTGCCGGTAGCACCTTTCGGCGACCCACTGCTCAGGCGAGTTTGTTTGGATGATTAAGCCACGGATTTACACGGATCTACACAGATAAATCAAATCAGTGTAAATCCGTGTAATCCGTGGCTAACTTTCCGTTATAATACTCACACCCCACGACAGATCAGGAGGCGAGAGCGATGCTGATACGCGATGTGATTCGCAACCGCGAGCCTTATTCGACCCAGGCTTCAGCCACCGTACAGGAGGCGGCGGAGTTTATGGCCGAGCGAAACATTGGCGCAGTTTGCGTGCTTGATGAAGGCGGCAGGTTGCTGGGCGTATTTTCCGAGCGCGACGTCCTGAATCGTATTGTCGTACCCAGGCGCGATCCCCACACGGTCAGAGTTGGCGACGTGACGAGCGAGTTGCGCGCTGTGATTCAGTGTGACGAAACACCCCACCAGGCCCTCGAGCGAATGGAGCAAATCGGCAGTCGACATCTTCCAGTTGTCGATGGCGACCGCTGGGTAGGAATGCTCTCGATGCGCGATCTGCTCCGCGTTGAAGTAGGTGAGCAAGGTGACGAAATCAAACTACTTCACGAATACATTCAACACTAGGTGGTGCTTGGTGCTTTGTACTTTGTACTTTGTACTTTGATTTTAGAACCTATAGTTACAAAGAACAAAGAACAAAGCACTAAGTACAAAGTACAAAGCACAAAGTACAAAAAACAACATGAAGGTATATTCCTTTATCGCGCTTTTAATAGCGCTTGGGGTAGCTTGTGATCAGCCGCCTGCGGGACGTGGTGCGGGTGAGACCGCAACCTCCGAACAATCGGGTGTGCGCTTCAAAGTTGAAAAGGTTGTGGGTGGGCTCGAAGTACCGTGGTCCATTGTTTGGGCGCCTGACGGTCGCATGATCTTCACTGAGCGGCCGGGTCGCGTTCGAGTTTTTGAGAAAGGCGCTCTGAATCCTAAGCCATTGTTGGTAGTGTCTGATGTTGAGAAGTCGGGCGAAAGCGGTTTGATGAGTGTCGCGCTTCATCCACAGTTCAGCAGCAATCACTTTCTATATCTTTCTTATGCGTATTCGAGCGGTGGTGTGCGTGTTCGGGTCGTGCGTTACCGTGAAGCGCCTGAGGGTCTCGTCGATCGCAAAGTGATAATTGAGGATCTTCCGGCGGCTCAATTTCACGCGGGCTGTCGCATTCGCTTTGGACCGGATGGAAAACTATACGTGACTACCGGCGATGCCACGAATCGCCAACTCGCACAGAAGCTCGACTCACTTGCCGGCAAGACGCTGCGGTTGAACGATGATGGCACGGTGCCGCAAGACAATCCTTTCGTGGGCCAACAGAACGCGAAACCGGAGATCTGGTCGCTCGGGCATCGTAACGCACAGGGCATGGACTGGCAGCCCGACTCAAACCTGATGTTTCAGACTGAGCACGGCCCAAGTGGATTTGATGGTCCAGGCGGAGGCGACGAAGTAAACATCGTTGAGAAGGGTAAGAATTACGGCTGGCCCATCATTCATCACACGCAAACGAAGGAAGGGTTGGAGTCGCCACTACTCGAATACACACCGGCTTGTGCACCTGCTAGTGGTGCGTTTTATCGCGGCGCGGCTTTTCCAAAGTTCAAGGGAAACTTCTTTTTTGGCTGTCTGAAAGGCGAGCGACTGATTCGCGTTGAACTTAACGGCAGAAAGGTTTCAAGCCAGGAAGACCTGGTGAAGGACTACGGTCGCATCCGTGATGTCGCCGAAGGCCCGGACGGCAATCTTTATTTCTCAACCTCCAATCGCGACGGCCGCGGAAAACCCACCGAGGACGACGACCGCATCATGCGATTAGTACCCCAATAGACTAGTAGTCCACAAAAAGGCACAAAAACCACAAATGATTCTGCCTTCTTCTTTTGTGATTTTTGTGCCTTTTTGTGGCTAAACTTTCTGGGCCAGGATCGCGGTCTTGCTCCAGCCGATCGCCTGTGGTGCCGGAAATCTATATTGATGAACGATGCGGAAGTGGCGCTCGGTTTGGTCCTTCACTTCACGCGGCGGATGACTTTTGAATCGGAAGAGTATCTCGAGAAAGACGCCAATCAATCCGGGATGTACGGGCAGGTGTAACAAATGACCACCTGGGGCGATTACACGCGCGAGCTCGTTCAAACCATCGGCCAGCGGCACGTACTCCAACGCGCCCGCAGTCACCACCAGATCAAGCGACTCATCGGCAAACGGCAAACACAGCAGATTTCCCTGCGTGAACGTAACGTCGCGTTTCCGCCCTGAACTGTAATACAAAGCCTTCCGGGCAGCAGCGACTGACGTCGACGACAAATCAAGTGCCGTGATTGATACGGGAAAGCGTATCGAACGCAGCAAGGCAAGAGTGAGCAGACCAGTACCGCAGCCGGCGTCAAGAATCCGAGCCCCACGAGTGACGGGCAGGGGGTGATTGACAAAGTATTGGTCCAAAGACCGACCATAACCGTTGACCTTGAAGGTCAAGTCGTAGAAACGTGCGATGCGGTCGTAATAGGACCCGGCTTTCGCCTCGGTTTTGGTTGCAGTTAGGGCATACTCCATGAGCTTCTTCTCAAGCCTCAGCTAGTGTTTGTGTACGACAGTTGTCGGTATTTCTTTGCCAGAGTGGCGCGCAATTGTAGCGTCCCCACCGAATTTACTCAACTGAAAACCCGTCAAAACATCGATTTACGGGTCATATCTCCAGCAAAGGTCGGGCCACGAACCGCGATGCGCAAGAACTCCGCGACCCAGCGTTCCTTGTTTTTAGGAGGAACGTCATGAATCGAATTCGCCTGATACTGAGCCTTGCAGCATTTCTGTTAACGATTTTACTGGGAACCGGAACCGTCCTTTTGCTGCGAGACGCGAATGCCGCGGCAGTCCCGAATCCACCTCAAGATCGTCTCACAAAATCTTACCCAAACTTTGAACTCGATGTCATAGTCAACGGGCGGCCATTACAAGAATATTACGCACGAGGCCGGACCTACGTCGAAGCGCTCCAGGGCGCAGAATATGAGTTGCGTGTGCGGAATAGCTCTTCGGACCGCGTGGCTGTGGCCCTTTCGGTCGATGGGCTCAACACGATTGACGCGCGTCATACTTCTGCATGGAATGCGAGCAAATGGGTGATCGAGCCGTATCAGACGATAACGATTAGCGGGTGGCAGATGAGTTCCGAACGGGCGCGCAGGTTTTATTTCACCAACGAACGAGATTCGTACGGCGCGAAGCTCGGACAGACCGCGAATCTCGGCGTCATCTCGGCAGTGTTTTTCAGGGAGCAGCGACGGGTGACACCGCCTTACCCGATTTCACGCAATCGAGATAGATCAGAGCCCCAGCAGTCAGGGCGCAGCCAGGAAGCGCCGGCGAACAAATCCAGAAGTGCTGACGGTGTGAGTGAGAGTCGCGCAGCAGCGCCACGACTGGATGATGATTATGCGGCCACTGGCATCGGACGGAATGTCAGAAACGATGTGCGTTGGGTTCACATGGATCTGGATTCGCGCGCCGCCGGTGAAGTGATGATCAGATACGAGTACTACTCGGCGCTGTTGAGACTGGGCGTTGTTCCGCGGCACACATCACGTGAGCCAATTCAGCGCAGGGAGGATTCGCGAGGCTTTAGTCCAGAGCCATAATCCGCGTTATCGTCTGATTAGATCCGCGTTATAAAGACGTTTGTAGACGCGGTAGTTAGACATGACTTTCTGGACGTAACCCTTTGTTTCGTCGAATCCGACTTCCGAGGTGAACACTCCCGGATCGGGGCGCTTGGCGCGCTCCAGCCAGCGAGCGACGTTGTCCTCACCACCGTTGTATGAAGCTGCGACCGGCTCCAGCATTTGCGGAAACAGTTTAGTCAGGTGCTCGAGATACTCCGCACCAACCGTGATTGAAGTTTCTG
>DASTVU010000555.1:0-9807 GCA_035758935.1 Pyrinomonadaceae bacterium
CGCGAGCGGAACCTCATAAATAGTGTCGACGTCCTGGGCACTGATGACAGCGGGCTCTTTCACGTTACAGAAGAGGGCGATCTTGCTCCGCAGCTCGCGTGATAACGGCTTTTCCGAACGGCAAAGAAGGATGTCGGGCGCAATACCAATCTCGCGCAGGTCGCGTACGGAGTGTTGCGTGGGCTTCGTTTTCAGTTCGCCGGCAGCGGCGATGTACGGGACGAGGGTCACGTGAATGAATAGCGCGTTACCGGCACCCTCTTCGTTACCCATCTGGCGAATGGCTTCGAGAAAAGGTAGCGATTCGATGTCGCCGACGGTGCCGCCGATCTCGACAATGATCACGTCAGGCTTGTCGTTCTCAGCGACTTTGCGAACGGCGTCCTTGATCTCGTTCGTGATGTGCGGAATGACCTGGATAGTCTTGCCGAGGTAATCGCCGCGGCGTTCCTTCTCGATAACTGAAAGGTATATTCGCCCGGTGGTCCAGTTATTGGCTTGGGAGAGGTGCGCGTGCGTAAAGCGTTCGTAGTGGCCCAGGTCGAGGTCTGTTTCGGCGCCGTCGTCAGTGACAAAAACCTCACCGTGTTGAAATGGCGACATCGTGCCCGGATCGACGTTGATGTATGGATCGAGTTTGATCAACGCCACGCGCAGTCCGCGACTCTCGAGCAAACATCCGATCGATGATGCTGCCAGGCCTTTGCCAAGGCTGGAAACCACACCACCAGTAACGAAGATGTATTTAGGCATCGGATTCTCCATTGGTTACCTTCTGATCGCTACCATCGCCAGCCTCCGGCGGATCTCCGGATTCCTGTTCTCCATCAAAACGTCCCGCCCGCAAATCTTCCTGTACTTCGACGGCTTTTTGCATCGACGGATCGAGTGCTTTTTGTATGCCAACCAGTCCGGCGCCAAGCAGGCCTGGTCCTTCCTGTGCGCGTCGTTCGAATTCTTCTACCGAGACATCGTAAGGCTTACTCAGACGCGACAAACCAAACAGCCCGCACAAAACTAGAAACGCGATAATGCCCAGTCCGATCCAGTCGTTCATGTTATTACACCTACCAATTCTCTTACCCGTTCGAGGTCTTCAGCGGTATCCACACCCGTAGAGCTCGAACAGGCCTTAACCACTTTGATCTTCACTCCATGCTCCAACGCACGCAATTGTTCGAGTGCTTCAATCTGCTCGAGTCGAGACGGTGGCCACTTCGTAAACTCAAGCAGCACATTTCGTCGATAAACGTAAAGGCCGGTGTGTTTTCGAAAATTCTTGAATAGCTCAGGCTCGCTTATCAATGCGGCTTCGGGTGAGCCATGTCTCTTCGCCGCGTCGCGTGGATATGGCATTGGCGAACGTGAAAAATACACGGCCATTTCGTTCTCATTGAGAACAACTTTCACCAGATCAGGATTCAGCAGGTCGTCGAGTGAATCAATTGGCTCCCAGGTTGTTACGATCCCGGCGCCGTCTTGTTTCGAAATCTCTGCTGCCATCACATCGACTGCGCGCTCAATCGTTTCCGGCGAAATCAGGGGTTCG
The DNA here is from genome assembly GCA_035758935.1 of Pyrinomonadaceae bacterium. GTDB lineage: Bacteria > Acidobacteriota > Blastocatellia > Pyrinomonadales > Pyrinomonadaceae > PSRF01. Next base: position 1,550 of record DASTVU010000555.1, read on the forward strand.
TCGCCCTGGACGTTAACAATGATTTCGGCATCGGAAATTTGAGCGGCAACTTCTGCAACTCGATCTGTTCCACTCGTGTGATGCGGGGACGTAAGGACGGCTTCAAACCCACATGATCGAACGGCGTCGACGATTTGTTGGCTGTCAGTGGCAACAATCACGCGGTCTACATTACGGGCGAGACGCGCGCGCTCTGCGACCCAGCAAACCATAGGTTTTCCCGCAATGTCGATTAAGGCTTTCCCTGGGAGACGGGTTGATGCGAGGCGGGCTGGAACGATGGCGACCGTGCAATTCACGGGGTAACAGCTTAGCTTGCGCTGCCAATAACTGTCAATGAATTCAGCCACAGATGACACGGATTGAAATCCGGATTTCTATCCGTGTCATCTGTGGCTCACTTTTTTCGTGTGGCTGCGGCTTTCTTCGCTGAACGCGACCGTGATGCAGCCGAACGTTTCTTTGCGGCGCTTCGAGCTTGACGCGAGAGTGCTTCTTTCGAGGCCGCGCTATGCCCTTCACGCTTCAACGCTTTTCGCGTCGCTCGCGAGCGCGTTGCTGATGGACGCTTGCGACTTTTCGCTCTGCGAGTGTCGCGCTTTGCCTGTTCCTTTGTCTCCTCCGAAGAGCCCTTCGAAGGTGGCAAATCTACACCCGCACGGCGCGCTTTCGAGAGTCCGATTGCAATTGCTTGCTTTGTGGACCGAGCACCGTGCTTCCCTTCACGAATGTGCTCAATCTCTTCTTTGACAAATTCGCCTGCCTGTGTGCTCGGAGCCTTCCCTTCTCGTTTATCCTTCCGGGCTCGCTCCAGTGTCTCTTTTTCCGGCATCTGCACTTTCCCCCTGAATTAGCTTAGTACGCAACCAAGAACCATTCAGATAAAAGGCAAGGTCCATACCTCAGATTTCCGTCACAAACGCGACCTCGCGGGTGTTATCACTCTGGAACCTGAAATCTCGAAATCACGGGAGGACCCAATGCCAAGAACTGTTTGGAACCGCTTTTTTATCGGTATGGCTCTGATCACGAGCGTCGCGTTGCTCATCTGGATCGCTGGCGCGAGTGCCGTCGCTCAAAACACCTACTCGGGTGAGTGGACGGCCACCGTTTCGACCAAAGAGAATTCCAAAATTCACTTGAATCTCGAACGTAAAAGCGCAAAACACGGCCGAAATCAGATGGGTCACAGTTTTGAGTTTTCCGATTTTCAGGGGTTGACTCGCGAGCAGGCTATCAACGGAGGCCCGGTTAACTTTAGTCTCGTGCGTGAAGCAGGAAGAATCGATATGGAGGGTAGTTTCCAGAATGGGAAAGGCTCCGGAACATTTCGATTCACCGGCAATCAGAGTTTCATATCGGCGATGAAGAGCCGCGGTTTCGACTTTGAGTCGAATACGGATGATGACGACCGCGATTCCGAGAGTCGTCTATTCGCCGCCACCACGCTCAATGTCACCACCGCACTTGCCGACGATCTCAACTCCGCGAATTTCGGGAAACTTCAGGTCGAGGATCTTTTCAAAGCGGCGATTTTCAAGATCAACTCACAGTTTATGCGAGAAATGAAGGCAAGCGGGTTCCAGAATCTTGGCATGGAAGAATTGGTTAAAGCCCGGATCTTCAAGATTGATGCAGAGTTTGTCAGGCAAGTGAGTCAGATGGGCTTAGACAAAGAACCGTTTGAGAGTCTCGTGAAAATGCAGATCTTCAAAGTGACACCGGAATTTATCACGGAGATGCGTAGCGAGGGTCTGAATGATCTTCACATTGAAGATCTCGTCAAGCTGCGGATCTTTAAGATTGATACCGATTTCATTCGCGCCGCAAAAGCGGATGGGGTGCCACTTGAGGTGGAGCGTCTGGTGCAACGAAAGATCGGTGTCGCTCGAAGGTAGGCCACTAAAAAGAAGTAGCCACAAAAAGGCACAAGAAGCACAAAATTAGATCTTAATCATTTGTGCTTTTTGTGCTTTTTTGTGGCTTGATTCTATAAACGCAGCGTTGATCGCCTTTGATGATGTGTTCCGCGCGTTCGACAGACACGCCGGGTCCAAGGACAGATCGAAAGAGATCGAGTTCGGTTGAGCAGAAACCCTGGCACGCGTTTGCCGCAGCGCAGATGGGACAGTGATTCTCAACGAGTAGAAAGCTTCCGTCCTCGTCCTTTCTGACCTCTGCCATGTAGCCTTCTTCAGTTCGAACCTTGGCCAGTTCACGCAGTTTTCGCTCGATTGAATCGCCGGGTTTGATCCGCTTGCCGTAATCCGTTCGCTGTCGTGCGCACCGTGACGTCAACACGCGCTCCAAACCTTCTTCGCCAAACGCATCCTTAACTGAATCGATCAGCGCCACACTCAACTCGGCGTAAGCTTCGGGAAACAGGTGATCCGCCTCACGTGTCAGCCGCCAGAACTTCGCCGGCCGGCCAATCGGCACCGGTCTTTCCTCCGCTGTCACCAGCCCCTCGCGCTGCAGTGCGTAGAGGTGTTGGCGCACAGCCATGGCAGTCAGACCGAGTCGCTCCGCCAGTTGCGCCGAGTCGATAGGACCCTCAGTTTTCAGAAGTTTTGTAATCGCTCGCCGCGTCTTTCGCTCACCCGGCGCCTGCACTCCAGCACTCATGTGAACATTTCTAAAGAATTCTCTTTACAAAGTCAAGGCTCAATGCTACGCTTCGACTTACTAAAGGATTACCTTTAGAAAGGAGAGGGGATGACAAATTCAGATCAATTACAGGGGCTGCGGGTCGCTATAACGGGTGGGACGTCCGGACTGGGTCTTGCGCTCGTTCGTGAACTAACCAGCCGAGGCGCACACGTCGCTTTCGTTGCGCGTACCCGCGAACGCGTCGAACAAGTGGCAAAGGAAAACCCCGGAGCGCATGGAATCGTGGCCGATGTCTCAAAAAAGGAAGACATCTACCCAATGGCGATTCAGATCACAGGTGAACTCGGCGGTCTCGATGTTCTCATCAACAACGCTTCTACTCTTGGTCCAACTCCGCTCAGACTGCTCTCCGACACTGAGTGTGAAGACCTCGAAGACGTGTTCGCCGCAAATCTCTTTGGTCCATTCCGTCTTACCAAAGCACTGATGGGAGCTCTCGCGGCTTCAGCGCGCGAAGGGCGCGGCGCAGTCGTTCTGAACGTCATCAGTGACGCAGGCATAAGCGCCTATCCACATTGGGGTGCATATGGCGCCAGCAAAGCGGCGCTTAATCAAATGAGCCGGATCTGGAACGAAGAACACGAGGGCGAAGGAGTGAAGTTCCTTTCACTCGATCCTGGTGACATGGATACGCCGATGTACCACGCCGCGATTCCTGGTGCGGATCCAGCGACGTTAAAGCGTCCTGAACAAGCTGCGCATGAGTTCGTCCAAGCAATAGCAGCAGCTTTGCCACAATTAACACACGTGAGCACCTAGTTATGTTAGCCGCTACATCCATAGTACAGCGTCCTGCGGACGCAAAGCTTCTCGTAGTTGATGCGCAACGAAATATCATTCATGTTCCGCGTAGCGCGTTCGTCGAGTTTTTACGTCCGAATGATCTAGTCATCGCAAACGATGCGGCGACGTTGCCCGCAAGTCTTACAGGCGTACACCACCCGACCGGACAACAGATCGAAGTACGACTTGCGGGGCGTCCTTCATTGGACCCGGTGGATGTTGGTCGCTTCAGCGCGGTTGTCTTCGGTGAGGGAGACTTTCATACGCGCACTGAAGACAGACCTTTGCCGCCGCAGTTGACTCCAGGCGACAAATTGCTTCTTGGTCCATTGCAGGCAACGGTTGAAGAACTACTCCAACATCCACGACTCGTTTCCCTTCTCTTTCACGGCAGCGCCGACGAGGTCTGGGCGGGGCTCGCGAGTCACGGCAAACCGATTCAGTATTCACACCTGCAAACGTCGCTTGAGTTGTGGGATGTTTGGACCAAAGTGGCAGGCCCGCCCGCGGCTTTTGAGCCGCCTTCAGCGGGTTTCATTCTCGATTGGGAAACACTGTCGACGATTCGCGAGCACGGAGCACGCTTCGCGACGGTCACACATGCAGCAGGTATTTCGTCTACCGGGGACGGCGATCTCGATCGGTTACTACCGTTTGACGAGCCATATCACATTCCCGACGCCACTGCGAAAGCAGTGGAAATCACACGGCAACTGGGCGGTCGTGTGATTGCTGTTGGCACTTCCGTCGTCCGTGCGCTCGAGGCTGCGGCGACCGAAGATGGCCACCTGCGCGTTGGTGATGGCATGGCACGAGGGAAGATTGGTCCAACGACTCAATTGCGTGTGGTTGATGCGATTCTTTCAGGCACTCACGAACCGGGAACGAGTCACTATGAATTGCTGCGCGCCTTCCTGGAAGACTCAACTCTCGAACGCGCCACTGAAGAACTCACCACTCACGGATACAAGACTCATGAGTTCGGCGACTCCGTGTTGATCCTGTAAACTACCTCCCCATGAAAATACCCCGAACCCTTCTCGCGCTATTCCTGTGCGTCGGTCTTTGTAGTAGTCCAGCTCTAACCCAGGTTAAAAATCCGATTCGCGAAGACAATATCCGCGCCGAACTCGGCTTTCTCGCCAGCGATGCGATGCAGGGTCGCGGTAGTGGCAGTAACTACGAGCGCATTGCCGCAGAATACATTGGTTCACAGTTTCGTCAGTTTGGACTCGAGCCTGCCGGCGATACAGACAGCGCGGGCAACAAGAGTTTCGTGCAACGCGTGCCGCTCGAATCAGCAAAGTTTGTCGAGCCTCCGACACTGATCGTCACTTCGGGCAGCAACACACAGAAGTGGCAATTCGGGCGCGACTTTCTTGTTTCGTTTCTCAGAAGTCCAAAGATAAGCGGCGATTTACAGGTGGCAGAAGCTGGAGACAATTTCACGAAAGGCGCCGTTGTGGCGGTTAAGCTCGCCGAGGGAACCACTCCGCAGCAAAGACAAGAGGTCGTGAGAAAGGCATTTGGGTCCGGTGTGGCCGCACTCGTCTTGATTGAAACGGAAGCCAACCGCAAGACGCGTGAATCGGGTGAAGCAAAGTTACCAGCGCTCTCGCCGCGCGTTTCCGGCCCCGGTGCTAATTCCTCGTTTGTTTCAATATCGCTCAAGAAAGACGCTCTCGATACTCTGACAGCCATGCCGGCGGGCACAAAAGTCGAATTCGGCGGTGCGACTGAAAATTCCGACGCAAGTGCAACCTGGAATGCCATCGGCGTTTTGAAAGGTTCTGATCCGCGTGCGGCAGCCGAAGTGATCATGCTCAGCGCACACCTGGACCATCTCGGTGTTAACGAAACTCTCACCGGTGACAAGATCTTCAATGGTGCTGACGACGATGCCTCAGGTTGCGTGGCAGTATTAGAGATGGCACGGGTTCTCGCCTCAGGAAAACGACCGAAGCGCACGATCTACTTCGTCTGCTTCGGCAGCGAAGAACGCGGCGGTTTTGGCTCGCAATACTTCATCGCGCATCCGCCGGTGCCGCTCGAGCAAATAGTTGCGGATATTACTTTCGAAATGCTCGGACGGCCGGACGCCAAGGTTCCTCCGGGTACGTTGTGGTTGACGGGCTTCGAGCGATCGACACTCGGTCCGGAGCTGGCACGTCAGGGCGCGTCGCTCGTCGCTGATCCCCATCCGGATCAGAATTTTTTTCAGCGGTCCGACAACTACCCGCTCGCATTGCGCGGCGTGATCGCGCACACGATCTCCAGCTTTGGTTTGCACACCGATTATCATCGTGTCAGCGACGACGTTGGAAAGATAGACTTCCCTTTCATGACGCGTTCGCTCAATTCGCTTGTGAAGCCGATTCAGTCGTTCGCCAATTCCAATTTCCGGCCCACCTGGCTGCCGGGAAAACAACCCACACGCTAAACGATGAAACCAAAGTTCTTCAGCTCACCCGAAAAGTTTCGCGAGTGGCTTGAACGTAACCACGACAGCTCAACTGAATTGCTGTTGGGTTTTCACAAGAAGTCGTCGGGGAAAAAGAGCATCACTTATGCGGAAGCTCTCGACGAGGCGCTCTGCTACGGTTGGATCGACGGGGTGCGCAAGAACCTGGACGAAACAAGCTATACGATTCGATTTACACCGCGAAAGGCCAGAAGTATTTGGAGTCTTGTTAACGTAAGGCACGTCGAGCGTCTGACAAAGGAAGGACGCATGCGACCTGCGGGACTAGCGGCGTACGAGCGTCGCGATCCGAAGCGCACCGGGATCTATGCATTTGAAAACCGACCGCGTGAGTTTTCTCCCGAGTTTGAGAAAGTTTTCCGAAAGAACAAGACTGCCTGGGCCTTCTTTGAAAAGCAGCCGCCGGGATACAAGAGAGTTATTGTGTTCTGGGTCATGGAGGCTAAAAAAGAGGAGACGCGGATGAAGCGTTTCAAGCAACTAGTTGAGGTTTGTGAGAAGGGGTTGCGGCTTGGTCTACTTCAACCCAAATCGAAGTCCAATGCCTGATCTGCTTGTCAATCTGCTGAAGCTGCCTCCACGCGAAGACACATCGACGCAAGGCTTCATCCTGCGGCGCGCGCAACCGTTTGAGTTAACACCTATCCGCAACTTCGTTGCTGAAAACTTCTCTCAGAGTTGGGCCGATGAGATTTCAGTGGGCTTCGCGCGCCAGCCGATTTCGGTGTTCGTCGCCACGATAGATCGAGAGCTTGTCGGCTTTGCGGCTTACGAGTGCACACGTCGCGGTTTCTTTGGTCCAACTGGTGTAGTTGATGCAGCAAGAGGAAAAGGCATCGGCAAGGCCCTGGTGCTTGCTTCACTCGAAGCCTTGCGCGAGATGGGCTACGTCTACGCGATCATCGGCGCCGCGGGTCCAGTCCGCTTTTATCAGAAGACCGTAGGTGCGATTATTATTCCCGACAGCGAACCGGGCATTTACACCGACCTGCTGAGGAAATAGAGGTTTCTCTGTGTACCCTCTGTGTTCTCTGTGCCTCTGTGGTTAACTATTTCATAACTTACATTTACTACAGAGACACAGAGAACACAGAGGTTGCACAGAGAACAAGACCAATGAATACCGCAGAAGCAATTCCCGCAAAGCGACAAACCGATCGCAACGCCGTTCCACCCGGACCGAAGGGATCGTTAATCATGGGCGTGATGCGCGACTTTAATCGCGACACGCTCGGCTTTGTCACACGTTGTCGAGACTACGGCGACGTCGTTCACACAAGGTTTCTCTACGTTCATGCATTTTTCTTGTACAACCCAGACGATATCGAGTCGCTGCTGACGACTAACGCGAAGAGCTACCGGAAAGCACAGTCGTTGCGCTCGCCGTTCTTTTATCGTCTGGTTGGAAATGGTTTGGTGACCAGCGAAGGCGAATTCTGGCGGCGTCAGAGACGTTTGGCTCAGCCTGCCTTTCACCGTCAGCGTATCAGCTCGTATGGCGACGTCATGGTCCAATATGCCGAGCGCGCGATAGCGTCGTGGAAGAGTGGCGAAAAGCGGGATCTTGCGCGCGACATGACACGTCTCACGCTCGAGATCGTAGTTAAGACACTCTTCAACTCGGACATCTCGAACGATGCCGATCACATAGGCGACATCCTCACGAGTCTGGTGAAACCGTTTGCGTCACAGGCAACACTGAAATGGATTCTCGACAATCGTCTTCCAACGCCCGGACATCGCAGGTACTTCAACGCCGTCAGCGAAATCGACCGCATTGTGTTTCGCATCATTGCTGAACGGCGTGCGAATGGTCACGACGAAGGCGACTTGTTGTCGATGTTGCTGGAGGCGCAGGACGACGATGGAACACAGATGAGTGATGCGCAACTTCGCGACGAAGTGATGACGTTGTTTCTGGCGGGTCATGAAACGACGGCGCTCGCGTTGTCGTGGAGTTGGTATCTACTCGCAACACACCCTGACATTGAACAGAAGTTTCACGCCGAACTTGCCGAAGTGCTTGGCGGACGCGCTCCGAACGTTTCTGACCTTCCGAAATTGAAGTACACGGAAATGATTGCGAAAGAGACGATGCGTCTCTATCCGCCCGCGTATGCGGTCGGCCGCGAGGCGATCGAGGAAACCGAGATAGGCGGTTATCGCGTGCCAAAAGGAACGCAGCTCTTTGCGTTTCAGTGGGTAACGCACCGCGATCCGCGTTACTTCGATGAGCCCGACGCTTTTAAACCCGAGCGCTGGAGCGCGGAAAACAGTGAGCAGATTCCGAAGTATGCTTACTTCCCTTTCGGCGCCGGACCAC
>DASTVU010000556.1:0-2670 GCA_035758935.1 Pyrinomonadaceae bacterium
GTTAGTGTGGTTTAGAGCTTGAGAAGAGTTGAGCTTTTCCGATAATCTGTGCCGTCACAAATGAAGCGCTGCCCCACTTGCAACCGCACTTATACCGATCTCTCCCTGAACTTTTGTTTGGAGGACGGAACTCCGCTGGCCGCTGATGCGCCGGCAGTAGATCCCAACGCCACGATCCGGTACCCGTCAGCGAGAGACACCGAGGAACCTCCGCCAACGGAGATTTATCAGCCACCGCCGCCGGTCGTTAGTCCACGACAGACAGCGCCACCGCCACCGCCACCACCACGAACGCAGCCCCCACCACAATGGACACCTGCGCCCGCAATAGCTGCGCCGCCGCGCAAGAAGTCGAATGTGGTTTGGTGGATTCTCGGCGGAGTTGCTGCGCTCTTCGTTATCGGCATCGGCCTCGTGGTGATGATCATCGCGTTGGCAAGTCTTAACTCAAATAACATCAACAACTCTAACGTGACTAATCGTAACGACAATCGCAACAGCAACGTTACGGTCAACGCCAACGTCTCCAACACAAACGCGAATTCGAACGCTTCTCTTCCGACATCGCTCGACGACGATTTCAGCCAACAGAAATGGGGCGTCGGCAGCGGGCAGTACGGCCGCATCTGGTATGAGGGCGGCGAGTATCACATGCAGTCGAAGGCCGGTACTTTCGTTGTGATGTATGCGCCTTCCGACGATTACAGCACCGAAAACGCAACGGTGAAAGTTACTGCTCGCAGCGTGGATGGCGACGTGCCGTCATCGGGCTTTGGTTTGCTGGTCCACTGCGCACAGTCGAAGGCAAAGCAACTCGAAGATTACGGGCTGTTGATTTATCCCGGAGACGAGCCGGAGTATGAGATCGTCAAGCATAAAAACGGCACGCAGTCTCCGGTTGTGACGAAGACAAAATCGAGTGCGATCCAATCCGGCAGCACTCCGAATGTGCTCGAAGTAAGAATTCGAGGCACGGAGTTGTCGTTCTATGCCAACGGTCAGTTTTTGACACGCATCACCGACAATGAAAACTTCAAACATGGCAAAGCCGGACTCTACACCAGCGACATCCACGAAGTTGTGTTTGACGATCTGTCGATCAAGCGGTAATCCCCAATGCAGGTCAATCTGAAAGTCACAGAGGGCCCATACAAAGGCCGCATCTTTTCGTTTACTCAGCACGACAGCTTCTTGATCGGTCGCAGTCCCGACGCGCACCTGTGTTTGCCGAACGATCGGTACTTCTCACGTAATCATTGCCTGCTCGAAATGAATCCGCCGCACTCGTACTTGCGCGATCTCGACTCGACTAACGGCACCTTCCTTAATGGTCATCGAGTTAAAGATGCGTTTTTGAAAAATGGCGATCGAATTCAGTGCGGCGAAACGATTCTGGTGGTGGAAGTCACCGCGGAGTCGAACGATCTTTCTGAAACAACTCAGGATGCGGGCATACCTAAACGACCTGTGCTCGTGATGGTCGAGTGCGTTAACTGCGGTCGACGAGAACAGGCTCAGGCATCGTCGCCGGATGAACATCTGACTTTCCTTTGTGAAGACTGTCGTATCGAGCTCAAACGTTCGCCCCAGTCTATTCCCGGTTACGAAACCGTCAAGCTTCTGGGTCGCGGTGGAATGGGTTGCGTGATGCTCGCACGTGAACAAAGCACGGGACGAGCAGTTGCTATCAAGACGCTGTTGCCTGAGTTTGCTGTCAGTGACAAAGCGATGCGCCGTTTCATGCGCGAGATCGACGTTGCTGCAGCGTTGAAACACAAGAACATCGTCGAGTTTCTCGATCGTGGTACGCACAACGGCGTGGTCTATCTGGTCAGTGAATTTGTTGAGGGATGTGACGCGCAAAAACTCGCTGAGCAACAGGGCGGGCGTCTCTGTTACGAAGACGGCATTTCGATCATTTCTCAATCGCTCGATGCGCTCGCGTTTGCACATGACCAGGGCTACATCCATCGCGACTTCAAAGACCAGAACATCCTCGTCGCTGGTCGCTCTCCGACTCTCTTGGCAAAACTGACTGACTTTGGTCTGTCAAAGAGTTTTACGCACTCCGGAATGAGTGGTGTGACCATGGCTGGCGAGATGGCAGGTACGCTCGCATATATGCCGCCGGAGCAGTTGCGCAATTTTCGCGACGTCAAACCGCAGTCTGACATTTATGCCGTTGGTATGACTGCATACAGCCTGCTGACAGGCACTCTTGCGATTGATTTGAGCAAGAACGGCAGCGTCAACGACACCATCCGGGCAATTTTCGAGCAACCGGCCATTCCCCTGCGACAACGGGCTCCGCAAATCCCACAAGCAGTCTGCGAAATCATCGATCGGGCGCTTGCAAAAGATCCTGCACAACGCTGGCAAAGCGCCGGAGCAATGCGAAACGCCCTCCTCCACTCAATATAATCGGTGAAATTCCGTGCAATCCGTGGCATAATCCGGCCCGAGGAGAGTTGTTTATATGAGGTCCATCTGGAAGGGTCACATACGGTTCCTGCTGGTTGCCATCCCGGTCCGTATCTATAACGCCATCGAAACCAGCGAAAAGATTTCCTTCAACCAATTGCACCGCGACGATTTTGGTCCAATCGGTTACGACAAGCGCTGCAAGAAGTGCGACCAAATTGTCAGTAACGATCAGATCACGAAGGGCTA
>DASTVU010000557.1:0-12245 GCA_035758935.1 Pyrinomonadaceae bacterium
AGCAGTTTGGCAGTGCCGAGTGAGGTTGTGATGCCAAGACCTTCGTGCCCGGTCGCAAGATATAGTCGCTTGTGCTCCGCGTGTGGTCCAATCAAAGGAAGCTTGTCGGGAGTCGCAGCACGAAAGCCGGTCCATGTTCGCAGCGACGATAACTTGCCTAAACCCGGCAGGTATTCAACCGCGCGGTCAAGCATGCGAGTCAGAATGGAAACGTCAACGTTCGACTCGTCAACATCATATTGCCGCGACGAACCAATCAGTAATTGTCCCGTGATACGCGGTTGAATGTTGAAGGCGACCGAATCTGCGGTCACAGAGTGAGCGCTTTTCAGGTATCCGAGTTCGACCAGTTGATGCCGCAAGAAGTTTGGATAGCGATCAGTGATGACGAGATGGCCTTTTCGTTTCTTCACACATAAACCGGGAGTCAACTGAGGCGACCAACTGCCCGCTGAATTCACAATCACCCCTCCCGCGATTGATGTCCCATCACGCAGCCGAATCCCATCGGCTGTAATCGTCTCGACTGCTGCGCCGAGAAACAGCTCGGCGCCACGCGCCAGCGCCTGGTCCACAAAGAATTGCGCCGCGCATGGTGGATAAATCACGCTATCGCCCGGCACGCGGAGTCCGCCGACTAATCCCGGTCGCAATTGCGGCTCAGCCTCTGCCAGCGATTGAGCGTCGAGTACCTCAACCGCCACACCACGCTCGGAGTAGAACTTCGCTTTACGCAAAGCCTCCGTCATCTCTTCGTCATCGGCAGCGATCCAGATCGTGCCACACGCATCGTGCTCAACCTCGCGCGGCAGTTCATCCCGGAGCTCATCCCAAAGCTGTTGCGAATAACGCGTCAGGGCAAACTGCGCCTCGGAATCGTCCATCACCACCAGATGGCCCATGCCGGCGGCAGTCGCCCCACCGCCAATTATCCCGGCCTCAACGATCGCAACACTCAAGCCTTCGCGAGCACACTCTGCCGCACACGCGGATCCGACAATACCCGCGCCGATGATGACGACGTCATAAGTTTTGGAACTCATCGACCGATTCCCATGGCAAAGGGATCGCGATCATCGATAATCAAGTCTGCTTCGGCTGTGATAAATGCGGAGCCCTTGATACTCGGATGGACGACGTTGTCGATAACTCTCACAGTTCCTTCAAAAACACTACCGACGATACTCTCCTGCCTCCAGACCTGACCTTCCTTCAGTTTCCCATCAGCAACGAGACAAGCGAGTTTCGCACTCGTGCCGGTGCCGCATGGAGAGCGGTCGTAGGCGTTGCCGGGACAGAGAACAAAGTTCTTACTATTCACACCAGCGAGCTCTGACGGACCAAACAATTCGACGTGATCTATCTCGTGTCCGTCCACGCCAGTGATTCCGGCACGCGCGAGGGCATCTCGAGTTTTCAGAGTAAACTCCATCAAACGTTCAAGGTTTTCGAACTCCAGTTCCTGACCGTGATCATTAACGAGGAAAAACCAGTTGCCACCCCACGCGATGTCGCCGGTAACTGGTCCATAGCCCGGTACCTCGACCGTAACCTTTGTCGCTACTCGATAACTCGGCACATTGGCGACTTCGACGCGTCCCTCGTCGTCGAGGTGTGCGACTACGACGCCGACCGGCGTCTCGATGCGATGTGTTCCCGGCTTTATGCGATCGAGATATGCCAGCGTGGCCACGACACCGATTGTTCCGTGCCCACACATTCCCAAATAGCTCACGCTGTTGAAAAAAATGACGCCGGTGACGCACGTGTCGTCAACGGGCGAGCACAACAACGCACCCACGACTGCATCCGAACCACGTGGCTCGGTCACGACCGCGCGACGAAAGTCATCATGTTTGTCTCGAAAGCGCTCGAGTCGAGCGGAGAGAGAGCCGTTGCCGAGATCCGGAGCGTTGCTGATAACCACGCGCGTCGGCTCGCCACCGGTATGTGAATCGATCACCTTTATGCGTCGCACCGGCATATTGAGCCACAAAAAGGCACAAAAGTCACAATTGAAGGAATTATTTCGCTCGTGAATCTCGGTGCGTTTTTTTGCCTGTATCGGGTATGATATCCGCTGCTACGTCTTCACGATGGCCCAGAATCCGGAGTTCCGAAAGGCAAGTAAATGCGAAAGTTTTTCCCCCTCTTCCTTCTTCTGTTGTGTACCAGTGTCGCTTCCGCACAGACACGTGAAGCGGAGTGGAAGAGCTATTCACTGCCGCAAACGAACTTCGTCCGCCAGATAAACTCCGACAGAGAATTTATTTTTCGTGTTCCTGCGGACTGGAAACAGCAAGGCTCGGAACTGTCGTTTCAGGGCCCTCACGCTGCCAAAATCAGAATTTACGCGCAGAAAATACCTGATGGCTACTCGCTGGGAGAGTACTTCGCCTCAATGGTCCGTGCGATACGAGACCAGCCCGGCTCCGCTGACTCGATACAAACTCGCAAGACCCGACTCCAGGATCTCGAGGCTCGCGAACTCTTCGTTGAACTCGCCAATCCCGAAGGAGAAATAATTCGCAGCATCTTTTGGGTTGCGGTTAGTGGTCCATTAGGTCTCACATTCAACCTGCAGGTACCTGTCACACATGCGGCCGAAGTGGAGCCTTTCTTCAAAGCGGTCGTGCAGTCAGTGATATTTCTGCCGCCGGAGCGCAAAAGATTTGAGCAGTTGCGAGCGTCTACGCTGAAGTCAGCCGCGCCTGGTCCAATTCACGAACTCGAGAATATCGTTGCTTCTCTCAACGAGCTTGGCGTGGATCGTGAAGCGGCAGTCACTCGCCTGGCGTCGCTTTTTTCCACGGCGCCTGATATGGCAGTTGATCTACTAATAGATCGGCGTCCACTTGTTCGGGTCGCGGCTGTCCAGGCTCTTGCACGCAGCAACAACAGTGCGCTGCAGCCGTTTATTTGGGAAATGATCGACGACCGCGAGCCCTTTGCTGCCGAAGCTGCGGCTCGAAGTGTGGCCGGTTCCCCGGATCTGATTGCACAGATTCTGAGACACTCATCGTCAGGACAGAACATCAACGTAATAGCTCGTATCTGGCCGTTCATGACAAAAGATAAGCGGATTGAACTGTTGCAAAAGATCTTCAGCCAGCCCGCTGTTCCTCGTCCGAGTCCTGCGCCAACTGGAACGAAGACTGATGTGAAGGTGACGGTCGCGGAGTTAGCACCGGTAAAGCCGGGAACTCCGGTTCCTGACGTGAGCGTGGGAGTTTCAAACGATGCTAACGTTCAGATTGGCGCTTTAACTTTGCTGACTGCGATCAGCGCCGAGGAGTTCAAGTTGCCACTCGCGCAGATCATGGCCTCAAAATTCGATCCGCTGATCGCCGTCGGCTTGCAGGCCGCAAACCATCGGCGGGAGTCGCTGCCAGTCGATCAATTAATCAAGCTCGTCGGATCGTCAGACCAGCAGGTCAGCAAACTTGCGGCGCAGAGTTTAGGACTGTCTGCAAGCGTTGCCGATATTCCGCGCGTTGAAGCACTTGTCTCAAAAGATTCGGCCAGTGCCAAGAAAGATCTCGACGACGAACTCAAGCTTTCAGTCAAGAAGATCAAGTTTCGGCAAGAGCTCAGTGCAGCAAAAAGTCAGAGCGAATCACGTGAGATCGTCAACAAGGCCTTATCAGATCCGTCGCTCGGCGGCTTTGCATGGCTCTACGACTGTGAAGCTACGACTTCCGGGTGTGGTCCTACTGCAACTCTCAAAAGCGACTTCGCCTTGAAGCCTTTTGGTGAAAACCTGTTCCCGAAAAAAGTGCGGCACTTTACGGCAATTCCAAACCTGGGCCAGGCAACACAGAAGTTTTACGAGACACTGAATGGCCTGCAGATGGACTCGCCACGCGCGCAAGCGAATTTAGTGCTCATTCTCAACAACGTCAGGCAGATGATCGCAGACGAGTGGAGCGCCCCGGCCGAAGCAGAAGCAGTAGCGGAGTACACAGGAATCGATCTCAAATCGCCGATCGCGTTAACTGCCTGGACAGCCGGCAAAGCTCTGGATAGCACACCCACAGCACAACGCCAGGCGATCGTGTTGCGTGTCAAAGATCGAGCGAGGTTTGAACGCGTCGTCGATCAATTCCAGGAAACCGGCGACAGCTTCACTAATCTGACGGATTACATCGGCATCGGTACACGCGCCATTGCCGCCATGCCCGCATTGCTGCCTCTTATTGCGCAGGCGATCACCGAACGAGAGCCATCAAAGCCGAAGCGTGAGCCTCTTCAGAGTTATTCGCTAATTAGCGACAGAGAATGGAACGGCCTCCGTGTCAAAACGATCGAGCATCGCTGGATTAGCTTTGACTGGCAGATCGGCAGCGCTGTCAGCCATATTGTTTACCTCGGCGACTACGCCATCGTCACTCCAGACCTGGCTACTCTTCGCGACCTGGTGGCGAATGCGAATAACCCCACTGAACGTCCGGCGCTCGCAGAAAACAATGAATTTCGCAAAAGCATCGAGCGGCGCGGCGAGATCGTGTATTTCAGCGATCTGAAGGCAATCATTGCCGAATTCTCCCCGGGCACTTCCGCAGCGAATAAAGACTTCAATTACGGGATCAATGAAAGTGGCGCTCTAACCATTGGCAGCTCAACATGGGAGAACACGCACCAATTTGTCTTCGAGGAAAGTGATTGGTCGAAGCAACTGCTGCCTTTTCATCCGAAAGATCTGACGGCGCCACGCTCTTTGTTACCCGCCTCAACCATCGCTTACTACCTGATGAACCTCGATCTCTCGGTTTCCTTTTCCGGCAAGGGCGGAACGTTTTTTACCGAGAATCTGGAGAGCAATTGGAAGCTCTGGGTCAACGATTTCCAAAAGGATGTTCTTCCTGAGCTGGGACCCGAGTGCGGCGCAGTTTTACTCGAGCTTCCGAGTTTCAAAGAATTTCCCAGTGGTGGCACATGGGCCTCATTCTGCAAATTGAAAAGTAACAAACTCGCGGAAGCCTTGAGCACAGGCAAACTCTTCAAGGGCATTGGACCAGCAAAGGACTTCGCGGAGGTCAAAAACGGCAACGATTCTTACTTCTTTGCAGTACGCAGCGGATTCCTGATTTCTTCTAATCGTGAAAAAGGATTGGCAGCGTTTGATGGCAAGAGCAGTTTGGCGTCAACACGCGATTATGCGAGAGCTGTCGAGAAAGTTCCCGGCGGTATCGTGGCATTTGGTGGCTACAACCTCGAAGCGGCAGTTGCGGCGGCGAGCAAAACGCCATTGGAAGGACTTCAAGGTCAAATCGCCAATGCAATCTTTTCCGTCGCCCGAGCTTTTCATAGTCAACACTTCTATGCCACTGCGGCACGCGGCGGTGTCGAGGGTAAATCGTCAGTGGCGATGGATCGTGAAGGACGGTACTCCTTCACCGATTTTGCTTCTCTGACAAAAGGGGCGAACATCACGCTCGCTACCGTAGAACCGAGCGGCGCGCCGATTACCGATCAAAACCGATTGAGCAGTCTCGTGCTGCGAGTGAAGGCGAAAAGTGCTGGTCCCATCGAGAATGTCAAAGATGATATTAAGACTGCCGACCAAACTGTCGAACAGAAATCCGCGCGGGAGTTGATCCTGACAGTCGCCGCAAGACGAGCCGGAACTGAAAAGGCGGTTGCGTTGCCGGTCAAAGATCCCGATTTCGCTGCGGATCTCAAAGCCACCGCGGAGTTCCCTGCCGACGAGGAAAGTGTAAAAAAACAAGCAAGCGAGATCGCCGGCGACGATCGCGATGCCTGGAGTGTCGCCCAAAAGCTCGCCGATTGGACGCACCAGAATCTTGAATGGAAATCGGTGGGCAATGCCGATCCCGCACTAACTCTTGCCACACGTGAAGCCGATTGCTCCGAGTTTAGCGCGCTCTTTGTTGCCATGGCGCGATCGCTTGGCTTGCCGGCGCGAATTGTTTCCGGTCTCGCGTATAGCGGCGACTCGTTTGGCGGACACGCGTGGGTCGAAGTCTGGGCCGGCAGATGGATCGAGCTCGATCCAACTTGGGGAACTCACTTCGTTGATGCCACTCACATTCGCGACACATCGAGTGCGCTTGTCACATCGGCGGCATTGAATCTTATCGACCTCGAAGTGATCGAGGCACGCCGTACAGTCGAAGATTTTCAAAAGAGTCCCAAAGCGCTGGCGCAACACCTGATCAAAGCGATTCCCACAGGCAACAGATCAGACCTTGAAGCAGTGTTGGACGTTGCGACCTTGACCGACGAATTCATGGGCGCTGGCGCATGGGCCAAAATGAACGACGCCGAACGAAACCAGATGTCGTCAGCATATCGCCGGGTGGTGCTCGAAATTGTCGACTACAGTCGGCTCGAAGAAAAAGCCACGATGCGTCTAATGCATCTGCAGGAGAAGGGTGACGTTGCCGAGGCGACCTGCTGGTTTGGACCATCAGACCTGTTCATAAAGCTACGACTCGTTCGTAACAACGACCTCTGGTATCTCGTGGAAGTATTGCAAAATGATATGCAACTCAACAGTGTGGCTGAAACTCTTCGTCCCACTATTAGCAGCATCGAGAGCGCTCGGGCTGGAAAGAGAGTGGCAGCACGCCAGTCGGACCATGCCAGAGTGCTGACGTTGGTCCACAACCAGGCTGAGAAAGCTGTGCTTGCGGCGGACGAGGCACTCAAGGCAAAGCCCAGCGATCGTGGTCTGCGACTACTCAAAGCACTCGCGCTGTTGCAGTTGGATAAAGGCGAGGACGGTACAAAAATCCTACGCGAGCTAAGCAATGAAGATTTTGCTCCGGCAATTTATAAGCTCGCCGCTCACCTCAATGCCTTAGAAGACGAGAAGCAGACGAAAGAAGCAATTACATTCTACGAGCGCTACGTGCTCCTCGAGCCTTACGATCCGCGCGGTTTACATGATCTTGCGGTCACATATGAATATGCGGATGAGACGGCAAAAGCTGAAGCGACATATCGAAAGTTGATCGAGCTCGATCCCGCAGACTCGATCGGTTACATCGACTTGGTAACTTTACTCGTCACGCAGAATCGGATTGGTGAAACAGAGCCCGTTGTAGTTGCCGGTGACAAGAATAGCGTCGACAACGTCGATATCTTCGGCGCAGTTATGTCGGATCTGGTTTCGCTGGATGATCCAAGTTATGCGATTAAGTTCGCCGCCAGTGCGCCAGAACGTATGAAGACCAATCAACACGCTAATTTTGTCTTGGGTCGTATGCACACAAACAACGGACAGTACGCTTTGGCGCTTCCGCTTCTGCAAACTGCCATCCAACTGGGTGACGATTGGGACGAACCGTATATTGCATTGGCGCTTCTTAATCGAAAACAGTCGCGCTTTGCGGCTGCTCTTAAAGCTGCCGACCAGGCCATCGCGCTCGACGATGAAGATGGCGAATCGCAATACGAGCGTGCTTGTGCCCTCGCCCGCCTCGGCCGAATCAAAGAAGCCATGTCAGCACTCGAGAAAGCTATCGAGCTCTATCCTGATCAGGCTGAGTGGATGGCCGATGAAAAGGATTTGAAAGCCCTTGCTAAGCTTCCCGCGTTTAAGAAACTGCTACCGCAGCCGGAAAAACAGTAACCACGTGTCTTAATTTTGCTGCACCACAAAACGCCGGATGCCATAATTCCTCATCGAAACGAGTAGGAACAATGCTTGCACTGTTCTCCGTCAGAAGGAGAACACCATGAAACGCAAGTCTTTACCACTAATACTCGTTTTACTACTGCTTTCGAGCCATGCACCGCTGGCTTTTGCCCAACAGGCTTCATCGAACGATTGGACCGTAGTCCAACAAATCAAGACCAACGAAAAGATTCTCGTCAAACAAAAGAACGGGAAAGAAGTCAAAGGTTCCATGATCGAGGCGAACGATACAACGCTGACGATCGATCGCAATGGCAAGCCTTTCAGCATCCCGCGAGCTGATGTGCGCCAGGTTTCTGTGATTGAAGGAAAAGCGCAGAAAGGTAAATGGGCTTTGATTGGCGCCGGAGTTGGCGCGGGTGTCGGTGCGGCGATTGGCAGGTCGAAATACTCGCGCGATCGTGATGATAGTGAGATGTGGCTTCCGATAGGCTTGATGTTCGGCACTGGAGCGGGCGCTGCAGGCGGTTTCCTTTTTGGTACGAGCACACGCAAACGCGTGATGGTCTTTGATGCGCGCTGAACTATTCCGAACCGAGTAGCGCCTGTTTTGCGGCGTCGAGCTCTTTGAGTTCCTCTTTACTGAGTGACGGATACTCGAGATCAAGCGCGTTCAGGGTTTGGACGATGGCCGCGGCCACGACCAAGCGCGTAAACCACTTGTGATCCGCAGGCACGACGTACCACGGAGCGCGCTTTGATGCTGTATGTCTGATTGTTTCTTCGTAGGCGTGCATGTACTGATCCCAGTGCTCGCGTTCGTAAACGTCTTTTAGTGAGAACTTCCAATTCTTACCTGAGTCGTCGATACGGGCCAGGAAACGTTGCTTCTGCTCTTCCTTGGAGACGTGTAGAAAGAATTTCAGAATCACGATGCCGTTTCGGGTGAGATAACGTTCGAAGTTGCAGATGTCTTCAAAGCGCTGTTGCCACAGCTCTTTTGTTCTTACTTTGGTCGGGATCTTTTGCGCGACAAGAAACTCTTCATGAACGCGCACGACGAGCGTTTCTTCGTAGTAGCTGCGATTGAAAATGCCGATGCGACCGCGCTCCGGCAGGCGCTTCGCGCTACGCCACAGGAAATCGTGGTCCAACTCTTCGGCTGAAGGCGCCTTAAACGAAGTGACCTCACAGCCCTGTGGATTCACGCCTGACATCACGTGCTTGATCGCGCCATCTTTGCCGGCGGCGTCCATGGCCTGGAAGATAATCAACACCGCCCAGCGATCCTGTGCGTAGAGTTTGTCCTGTAGTTTCTTCAACACCTCCACGCCGGCCGCGAGCGCCTCCTCCGCATCCGGCTTCTCCTCGGGATCGAAGTCGAGCGTATCCCGCGGATCGACATCCTTGAGCCGAAACTTCGCACCTTTAGTGACGCGAAACGCTTCCGAATACTTCCGCGCTTGCTTAAGAAAGTTTTTGTTCATTTAGTCCTTATGAAGACGTCGTAGGCGTTGGTCCAACTAGAACGCCGAAGGCGTTGGTCCAACCAGAACGCCGAAAGGCGTTGGTCCAGTTAACGCCGAAGGCGTTGGTCCGGGCTAAAACGCCGAAGGCGTTGGCTAATTGCAGCCCAGGGTTCGAGCGAAGCGAGAACCCTGGGTAAGCATAAAAGAAAAACATCAACCCTGAAAGGGTTCGTCGCGGAACGAACCCTTTTCAGGGTTTCATATCATGGCGGGGATTATTCCCAGGGTTGTCGCTTCGCTCCAACCCTGGGCTGAAATTAGCGAACGCCTTCGGCGTATGAATCGATTCCCGTAGAGGATGTGAGCCTTCATTTACCAGTGAGTTCAATCCAAATCCATTCTCTTTTTGTGCTTCTTCGTGGCACGTTCTTCCGCGATCTCCTCGCGTTCTTCTTGTAATCCAAGGCGCATGGCGTCGAAGGCTGGGAGGCGATTGATCTCGGGCATTGGCACGTTGCCTTTGACTGAAAACCAGATGATGCGGTTCAGGACTTCGGGGTCAGCCATGTCAGCGTGGGCGAGGTCCTGTTCGTCGGTGCGTTGCATCCAGTAGGCAGTGGCGGCATCTCTCGCCGGGGGTGTGGTCAGATTGTCCAGAGCAACATTTGGAAGGATTGCTTTGTAAGGCTTGAGATCCGGTTCGGCGCGAAAGATGTTGATTGGCGTCGCGGTCGCGTCGAGCTGGTTCATCGGCTCGATTCCCAACAATAGTTCGATCGTTCTGATCAAACTGACGGTGTTGTGAAACTCATGTATCAGAGCACCCGGTCGATTGTACGCACTGATCACTAATGCCACTGACCGGTGTGCATCGACGTGATCCGGTCCATCCTGCGCGTCGTCTTCTACCACGACGATTGCAGTGTCTTTCCAGTAAGGACTGTTAGAAACAGCTTCGACGAGGAGCCCGAGTGCGTAGTCGTTGTCGGCGACGTAAAACTGCGGCGTCGGTTTGCGTGCCGCAATACCATCAGTGTGATCATTCGGTAACCGGATGATCGAAAGATTCGGAAAACGATCGGTAAGTCCCGTCGAGCGCTCTGTCACAAACCTCTGAAACTCCGCCAGCCAAACACCTAACCGCGAGTTGCCGCGAAATTGCGAATTTGCGTGAGCATCGCTAATGAGCGCACTGACGCTGCCGTTCTCCCGTGCCGCGCGATAAGAATCGACGGTCATTGAGTCGGGCGTGTCCATGTCGAAGTTGCGATAGTGGGGATTGCAACGACCTTCCAGTGATTTCTTAGTACCAAAGGAAGAGATCGTTGCTGTCAGGTCGGGATAGGATTTGGCGCGATTGTTTCTGATCGCGTTGACGTCCGCCTCAGACAGCGTCGCGCAAAACTCACCATAATTGAGATAAGTCAGTCGAGCACGTGCGGCAGCGTCCCAAAGATAAAGCGTCTCCGGCTCTGCTACATCACGAGCGCCACTTAGATAAGGAACATACCGTTGCATGAAATTGACAACGTCTTCGCTGGTTGCGTTTGGTCCAAACAGCGAAGGCGCGTTACGCACGGGTTCGTAGTTTGGCAGCCGATTGAATCCCTCGAAATCGTATGTGCGTCCGCGGCGACTGTAATTCCAGCGAAATGCTTTATCGACGTAGTCAGTTGAAAATGCAGCTGTGGACCAGTTATGACCATCAGGACTCGCCTCGGAATTCACAAAGAACCGATCGAAGAGTCCAAAGCGAAGTGCGAGAGCACGATGGTTTGGCGATATGTCCTGGCGTTGTCCGTTCGGTCGGGCGGCAGCAGCACCAGCTCCAAAGATCGCAAGTGAAGCGTCACCATCAGCCTTCGTGCCATCGCCGGATTTCTCGACATCGCCAAAGACCTGATCGTAGGTGCGGTTTTCCTTGATGACGTAGATCACATGTTTGATTGGCGAACGACCGGGGAAGAGACTGGTTTGCCGCGGACCCAGCAAACCGTTGTTGCGCATCACCTGCTGCGTGTAACGAACCAAGGCTGGTTCATCTGGCACATTTACTGCACTGATATTCCCCACAACGATCGACCCACTATACTGTCCGCCTTGTCCTCCAGCTCGACCACTCCCCGCGGGAAAGCGCTCATTCGGTGCGTTGGGAACACGGCCAGAGTTGTCGACTACCAGCGACGAGTTTTGAACGCCAGTGCCCTTCCCGTTGCCGATGAAGATTGTTTGACCAACAACCGCCACAGCCGACGGATATTGCCCCGTGGGAATGAATCCGCGAACCTTGCTACGCTCCTCATCTGAACCCTCACCGCTTGCTTTGCGTGATAGTTCAACGACTGCAACCGAGTTGCTATGCGCATTGGCGACGTAAAGATCGTCGCCACGCAGCGCCAGACCTTCCGGACTGTTGCCCGGCGGGACACCTTCAGACAAACGCACGCTGATACGTTCAATCTCTTTGTCGGTCTTCGTATCGACTACAGAAACGCTGTCGTCATTCGAATTCGCAACGTACAGACGTGTGCGAGCCGGATTTAAGAGCATCACTGTAGGATGTCGACCAACTGCGAAGCGCGATACAGGTTGTCCGGGCCGAACGACTGCGACCGAGTTCTCGTTCCAGCAAGTAACATAAGCTTTCAAGCCGCCATGCTGTTCCGGCACGACCGCAACACCGTATGGATAGACAAACTGCTCACGATCAGGGTTGGAACGCAGATCGACGCGGATCAGTTTTCGAGTGCCTCGCACGTCCTGGATAATTCCCAGGCTGTCCCCAAGATTGTTGGCGACGAAGAGCGTGTTGCCGTCAGGACTGATCGCGATTCCGGTCGGATAGACTGGAGCGCGATCGCTGTTGTAACGCGGTGAGTTTGCAGCGAAAGCAAACCCGGTCACGTCAATGAACGGAGCTTCCACGTTTGTGTTTGGACCAGGCGAGACCGGCGTGATCGGAGTTTGGCTGTTGGGTTGAAGGCGGAAGATCCAGATCTTGTTTTCAAATCCGCCAGACACGTACAACGCGTAAGAACCGTCGTCTTCAGCTTTGGGCGAGAACACAACACCGACATTCACACTCTGCGGCGAGGGAAAGTAAACATTTTGTATGACGGCCGCAGGCTTCGCATTCAGATCGATTACCGCAAGCGACTGCTGGCCGCGATTTG
>DASTVU010000558.1:0-5418 GCA_035758935.1 Pyrinomonadaceae bacterium
ACGCCGCTATGGCCTCGATCAATCATGATCGATAACAAAGCGGCGTCAGGCCGCCGCACTCCAAGGTGGCGCACAATCTCGTGTGAGTTTTGTGCTTCTTTGTGGCGCAAAGTTTAGGTACACTCGCTTGCAACCCGACCGAAATTGGTCGAGTCTAAACCCCGTCGGTTTACGTAAGATCAAGAGAAGAAGGCGCTGAATGGACTATCTCATCTACATATTGGCATTCATACTTATATTGGGCTCTGCTGTTGTCCTTCACGAATTTGGTCACTTCATCGTCGCCAAACTCTTCAAAATCCGTGTTGAAACGTTTTCGGTCGGGTTTGGTCCTCGTCTATTCGGCAAGAAATGGGGTCACACGGACTACCGGATCTCGGCAATACCGCTCGGCGGTTACGTAAAACTGGGTGGCGATGAATCAAATGCTCCACTCGAAGGCGCCAGCGCGGAGGACATTCCGCCCGAGGAGATGTTCAACCTGCGACCGCGATGGCAGCGCATCATGGTTGCGCTTGCCGGGCCGATAATGAATATCCTGACGGCCCTGGCGATCCCGTTTGCAGGAGCGTTTATGTACGGGGTTCCGGCAACTCCTTCGCCGGTTGTTTATTACGTTGAGCCCGATGGTGCGGCAAAAAAGGCTGGTTTGCAGCCAGGCGATAGGATCATCTCCTTCAATGGAACAGAAGATCCGACCTGGGATGTAATCACTGGGGACGCACTTCTTTCGCCGGGACGTCCACTGCCCGTAGTCTTAAATCGAAACGGCTCCGAACTCACGCTAACAATCACGCCGACAACGCGTGTGGAAAATGGCGAGGCTGCCGGCACTCTCGATTTCACCCCTGACTATGGCGGACTGCCGATAGTTGTTCTGGGCGTCAATCCGAACTCACCGGCAGAGGCCGCTGGTCTTAAAGAAAACGATCGCTTTATCACAATTGGTGGGCAGGACGTGAGGAGCTCGGCACAGGTTACCGATTATGTTCGCGCTCATAATAAAGAGAAAATCCCAATCACTGTTGAGCGTAATGGTCAAACCGTTCAACTGATGACCGATGAAAACCGGATCAACGGCGATAAGTTAGGATTTGGTGTTGCCGAACAATATCCACTGCACGCCGCTACCATTACAACGGCCGGTAAATTCGCCTACAACCAAAACATCCAGATTCTGCGCTTGACGGGCAAGGCCCTTGGACAAGTGTTCTCCGGTCAACGATCGGTGCGCAACACGTTGTCCGGTCCGATTGGAATCTATCAGGCGACGCAAAAATCGATTGAGAAACTTGGCTGGGACGGCGCCTTCGGGATGCTCGGATTTCTCAGTCTGAATCTCGGTATCTTCAACCTGTTGCCAATCCCGGTGCTTGATGGCGGGGCCATCTTCCTGCTCCTGATCGAGGGACTTCTTGCTCTCGTTGGTTTGTCGATCTCTACCGTGGTACGCGAGCGTATTCAGCAAGTCGGCTTTGTGATGGTGTTGCTGTTGATGGTTTTCGTACTCAGTAACGACTTCATAAAGGTGCTTAGTAATAGAAATCAGGAGCCGGAGAAGCCGCCGGCTACTGCCCCTGCGAAATAGCTAATGCGTACTACGCGACCAGTTCAGGTCAAGCATATTCAAATCGGTGGTGGCGCTCCCGTAGCGATTCAGTCGATGACAAAGACTGACACCGCTGACGTAGGCGCCACTGTGGCTCAGATCGAAGAGATGGTCCGCGCCGGCTGCGAAATCGTCAGGCTTGCTGTGCCTGATAATGATGCCGCGATCGCGTTGAAAGAGATCCGGAAACGTGTGCCGGATGTTCCGATCGTCGCTGACATTCACTTCCACTACAAACTTGCGTTATTGGCGCTCGAAGCGGGCATCGACAAATTACGACTGAACCCCGGTAACATCGGTTCTCACGAACGCGTGCGCGAAGTCGTGCGCGCTGCGCAGGCGCAGAGAGTTCCGATTCGTATCGGTGTGAATGGCGGGTCTCTCGAAAAAGATCTGTTGAAGAAGTACGGCACCGCGACTCCCGAAGCGATGGTTGAGTCAGCAATGCGTCACATACAGATTCTCGAAGACCTCGATTTCACTGACATCATCGTCTCGCTTAAAGCTTCCGACGTGCACCGGACAGTCGCGGCGTATCGATTGTTGGCACAGAAAGTGGACTATCCGTTTCATCTCGGTGTTACGGAAGCCGGGACGTCGTTTAGCGGCACGGTGAAGTCGTCGATTGGTCTGGGGATCCTGTTGTATGAGGGAATCGGAGACACGATCAGAGTGTCACTGGCAGCAGAGCCGCAGGAAGAAGTTCGCGTGGCGTGGGAGATTGTGAAGTCGCTTGGATTGCGAACGCGTGGCGTGACGGTTGTTGCGTGTCCGACGTGCGGGCGTCTCGACGTTGATAACTTTGTCGGGATCGTGACAGAGATCGAGCGCCGTCTCGCGCACATTGAAGAGCCGTTGCATCTTTCGATCATGGGATGTGCGGTAAATGGACCTGGCGAGGCTCACGATTCCCAACTCGGCATCACGTTTGGTCGTGGTGTGGGGATGATCTTCAAAGACGGCGTGCCGATGCGCAAAGTTGCGGGTGAAGATATTGTTGAGGCTTTCGTGTTGGAGACCGAGAAATTATTGGCTGAAATAAAAAACCAGCCACAGATGAACACGGAGCTTTCAAACACGATCGAATCCGTTCTTCTAAATCAGCGTTAATCCGTGTTACTTGATTTTTATTCGCTTCGGAGCAGCAACGTCGCCCGCCATCACCAGGAACAACGCATCCGTCGTAATCTTCCGATTAACGTTAACGATAAGCTGCTCCCGCAAGTATTCAATCTGCAAGATCCACTCGCCTGCACGGCTTGAATCCATCTTTTGAGCCACTTCCCGCAGCTCAGGTAACAGATCTTCATTAACAAGCTGAGACGATTCCACTCCAAGCGACAACATCCACGCATCGCGAATCAAGGTCTCGAGCACGTCGAGCCGTTCTTCGAACTCTTCCTTGTACTGCGCTTCGTTGAGTTGTTCCGCTGAACGCAGCAGTTGCGAACGATCTTCGCTGAGCACAAGCGCGTTCAGGACCTTGAGCATCGCTTTTCGTTGCGAAGTGAATGTCACCAGATCGCCTGCGAGAGCTCGTCCCATGCTGCCGCCCGCCGCACGCGCTCGCAGCCGTGCTGTCTTCTTGTCTGCGAGATTGTTCTTAACTAAGTGGCTTTCTATTTCTTCTGGCAGCAAGGGTGAAAAACGAATCATCTGGCAGCGCGAGAGGATCGTCGGAAGAAGCATTGCCGGACGCGCCGTGATCAGGATCAGATGCGATGTTCTTGGTGGCTCTTCGAGAACCTTGAGCAGCGCGTTAGCGGAGTTATCGTTGAGCTTGTCAGCCTCGTCGATCAGAAAAACACGCGCTTTACCTTCAAAGGGCCGGAAGTTGGCTTCTTTCTCAATCTGGCGCATCTGCTCTACGCGCAACACACGTTTCGGAGCGACGACGAGTCCAACGTCCGGATGGTTCGTCCAGATTATCTGTGTCCACTCATCAGCATCTTCGCGTTGCGGATAGTTCAACTTCGCGATCCGGTCGCACGACGAGCAGACTCCACACGCTTCGTGATCCTTCGGTGTGCGGCAATTCAACGCGCGCGCGACTTCGAGTGCAAAACGCTTCTTGCCGATGCCCTCCTCACCTGTGAACAGCATGGCGCCGGGAAGCCGGTCAGAAACCAGCATTCGTTTCAGCGCCGCTTTGACTCGAGAGTTTCCGGTGAGTTCGTCAAACATAAATCATTTCCAATTGCCGATTGCCAATTTCCAAATGATTCTTTCAATCGGCAATCGGCAATCGGCAATCGGCAATCGCAATATGGCCTCGACTTTGAAGATAGGGAATGATGATTTCTCTCAGGCGCTCCTGCGTTTTTTCCACCGGTCCGCTGGTGTCGATCAACTTCACGCGCTCGGGTTCCCTGAGCGCGATCTGCAAGTATGCATCGCGCACGCGAGTGTGAAAGTCGGCAGCCTCGATGTCCAGTCGATCACGTGAGAGCTTGCCGGAGTTTTTGCCCCCAGTGCGTCGTGCCGTGCGATTAGTCGACTCTTCAATCGAGAGGTCAAAGAGCAGTGTCAGGTCAGGTTTGAGTCCGTCGGTAGCCAGTTGCACGATCTGCGAAATCAGTTCCGGCGAGAAGCCTCTTCCTGCGCCCTGATACGCGACTGTCGCATCGGCATAACGATCCGAAATCACGACTTGTCCTGCTTCCAGAGCTGGGCGCAGCTTGCGCCGCACGTGCTGTGCGCGGTCGGCGGCAAAGACGAGTAGCTCGGTCAGTGGATCGACTTCCTCCATTGCGTCCAACAAAGCGGCGCGGAGTCGCAGCCCAAGCGTAGTTCCACCTGGTTCGCGCGTCAGGAGCGGATCACAACCATTGGCGCGCAGGAAATTGCCCAGTAGTCGTAACTGAGTCGATTTCCCACTGCCGTCGATACCCTCAAAAGTAATGAAAGTTCCAGGCACAGGTCTTGGATGCCTCCTTGGAGTGCGGTGCCTTGGCACCGCTTTGGTAAAAATACCAAAGCGCCAACAAGTTGGCGCACTCCACGGAGCCACCAATCTCTTTCGTTAATTATTTATGCAAAGCGCGGGCGACAGTGTAATCGAATCTCACGCCTCAGGCGAATGAGTGTCAGAATTGCGGACTTCCCGCGGATTGCTTTCGGCGTTGGCCTGTGAATGCAACTCGCCGGTAGCGCGTCGCGCCTGTGAGATGGTGGAGATGGCGTGTTTGAAGATCAGTTGTTCCTGAGACCCGGATTCCAGCAGAACCGAGAATTTATCAAAGCTGCGGATACGGCCCGTCAGTTTGGCTCCATTCAGGAGGTACACGACCACGGAAGTCTTCTCACGCCGAACCGTGTTGAGAAAAGCGTCCTGGATATTTTGTGGTGCCTGTTTACCGTCCGACATGCTTGAAACCTGGGGGTGGAATTATAGATCGCGCGGTTGCAATGAGATTACAACAGGGATCTTTGCATTACAAGAGATTGGCGGAGATGTGAGAGAAAGGTGATTATTTGGACCGCGGACCAGCTGCGATGGTTTCGAGAACCGATTGCAAAACGCGGTTTTCCTCGCCAAAACCCTCAAACCACTCGACATCTGCTTCATGGCGAAACCATGTCAATTGGCGTTTGGCATAGTGGCGCACGTCGAGTTTGGTCTGCTCGATCGCACTCTCCAGGTCGCGTTTGTCCTGCAAATATTCGACAACCCGGCGGTATCCATGTGCTCCGAGTGCGTTTGAACCGGGTGAGAAGCCATGGTCCAGCAGCGCGCGAACCTCCTCAACCAAACCGGCGCGGAAGTGTTCTTCAGTGCGTTCGTTGATTCGTTTGTACAGTTCCGCACG
>DASTVU010000559.1:0-13484 GCA_035758935.1 Pyrinomonadaceae bacterium
ATCCCATTCGACATGTTCGGAGCAGAGTTCACGCATCAAGGGGAAGACTGCACGTTCGAAACTCTACTGAAGCGCTTTGGGTTGACGAATATTCCAGGGCTGAGTGAGTTGGCGCAGATAGTTCACGACATCGACCTCAAGGATGACAAGTTCAATCGCCTCGAAGCCGTGGGTCTCAACGCGATCATCAATGGACTGAGCGAGAGTCTTCATGACGATCGCAAACTAGTACAGCAATCCAGCGCTATTTTTGACGGTCTATTCACATTGTTCGGCAAACAAGTCGACAACAAAAACTCACGAAAGAGTAAGCGCGTAAGCTCTCGGAGGACATCGCCCAAAAAGTGATCGGAAACTATGGATTCTTTGCACAATCGGGATTATTGTTATCGCACTGCTTAAAAGTGAATCAACCGAATTCCATCTCTAGTGGAGTTTGGCGTCGTGCCTATAACAAGGAGGAAAGTCATGAAGAAGTTGACTCTATGCCTCTGTGTACTGGCCATCTTTATAATCGTAGCTTGTAATCCGCAGGCCACCAGTTCTGAAAACACATCCGCCTCAGGCTCTGCAGTAGCCACGGAGACACCGGCACCAGCTCAGGAGCCGGGGAAAAGCTTTACTTATAATTTCGACAAGGATCCCGCGGGCGGGGTTCCGGCCAAATTTCATTCTGCATTAACAGGTAGCGGCGCGCCGGGCGTATGGGCAATCACGGCCGATTCTTCGGCGCCTTCACAACCTAATGTGCTGGCTCAAACTTCCACTGACAAGACAAGCTATCGCTTTCCGTTAGCGATCGCGGATGAAGGTTCGTTCCGTGATTTGGATTTGAGTGTGCGCTTCAAAACGATTAGTGGTCGCGTCGATCAGGCAGCGGGACTCGTCTGGCGTTTGAAAGACGCAAATAACTATTACATCGTTCGCGCTAATGCGCTCGAAGGAAACGTGGTCCTTTACAAAGTGCAGAGTGGCAAGCGAACTGACCTGCCAGTCAAAGGTGAGGGGCGCACGTACGGCAAGAAGGCGCGCGTGCCTTCCGGGCAGTGGAACGAATTACGTGTAACTGCGGTGGGCAATCTCTTCGAGGTGTATCTCAACACCCAAAAGCTGTACGAGGTGGAAGACAACACATTCCCTGAGGGCGGCAAAGTTGGTCTCTGGACCAAAGCCGACTCCGTCACGCACTTCGACGATCTGCGCGTCACGGCGAAGTAGTTTGTTCGCATCGACAAACAGAAACGGACAACCATGGCAGTAGGAGAACCGGTCGTCCGGCAGGCAAAGGAGATCGTTCAAACACGAGCAAGCGACTCGGAGACCGCTCGACGAACCGTTGCTTTCGCTGAGGCGTTTCGCTTCTGGGTGAAGTTGGGTTTTATATCGTTCGGCGGACCGGCAGGGCAAATTGCGATCATGCACCGGGAATTGGTTGACCGGCGGCGATGGATCAGTGAAGAGAGATTCCTGCATGCTCTCAATTACTGCATGTTGCTCCCCGGCCCCGAAGCACAGCAGCTTGCGATTTACATTGGTTGGCTCTTGCACCGCACTTGGGGAGGCATCGTGGCCGGCGCCTTCTTTGTCATCCCTTCAATCTTCATCCTGCTCGCACTCTCATATCTTTACGCTGCGCATGGCAACCTGCCTGCGGTTGCAGGAGTGCTCGCCGGCTTCAAGCCTGTCGTTGTCGCGATCGTAGTCGAAGCCGTGTTGAAGATCGGTGGCAAAGCGCTCAAAAGGCGCGCTCACTTCGTCGTGGCGGCAGCAGCCTTCGTTGCTATCTATATCTTGCGCGTCCCCTTTCCACTCATCGTTGTGGCCGCAGCGCTGGTGGGACTGGCGGGTGTGCGGTTCTGGCCGCTGACTTTCGCAGCAAGAGCCGTTACCAAAAAAGCAGACACTAAAACAGAAGGGGACTCTGGCGTGGTTCCCCTCGTGATCGACGACCATGCGCCGCTTCCGGCGCACGCGCTTCCGTCTCGCGCCCGCACACTGAAAATTCTCGCCCTCGGTTTCACATTATGGCTGCTGCCGTTGGTCGCACTGGTCGCGTGGCGCGGTTGGGGGAGTCTTCACGCGCAGGAGTACCGGTTCTTCACGCAAGCTGCGCTTGTCACCTTCGGCGGCGCCTACGCTGTGCTCGCCTATGTCACACAAGCTGCCGCCGGCGCTTACGGATGGATCACGCATACGCAGGCTGTAGACGGCCTCGCGCTTGCGGAGACGACGCCGGGACCGCTCATCATGGTCCTACAGTTCGTCGGTTTTATGGCCGGATGGAACAACCCGCAAGGTCTTGACCAGACAACCAGTGCAGTGCTCGGCGCGTTGGTGACTACCTACACAACGTTTCTGCCGTGCTTCCTCTTCATCTTTCTCGGCGCACCTTACATCGAGGTGCTGCGCGGGAACAAACACCTGACGGGCGCGCTTACCGGTGTCACCGCAGCGGTGGTGGGAGTCGTGCTGAACCTCGCGATCGTGTTCGGCACGGCGGTGATCTGGCCGCGCGGCGTGGCTCAAGGGCCAAATTTGTTTTCACTGCTGATGGGGATCGGTTCGTTCGTGGCGCTCTACCGGTTCAAAACGGATGTGCTGTGGGTGGTGCTCGCGGGTGGTCTTATCGGTCTCGCATGGACGGTGCTGGGCGGATGGGCGTAAGGCATGGTTCCCGAAGGAGGTGTGGATGAAAGCGATCTTTTTGTTTTTCGCTGTGTTGGTGTTAGCAGCATGCACGCAACAACCGACAACTACACGATCGAACGAAGCGAATTCGACCGCACGTGAAGTTACTATCTACGTCTCAACGGATCGTGTCTTCTCTGAACCGATCCTGCGCGCTTATGAGCAACAGAGCGGCGTGCGTGTGAATGCTGTTTACGATACCGAAGAGACAAAGTCCACGGGACTCGCAAACAAGCTGCTCGCCGAAAAGAATCGCCCGCAGGCTGATGTCTTCTGGTCCAATGAACCGGTGCGCACGCTGGTGCTGAAACGAAACGGCGTGCTCGCGCCTTATAAGTCACCGAACGCAGAAGGAATCCCTCCTACTTTCAAAGATCCAGAGGGCTACTGGACGGGGTTTTCAGCACGTTCACGTGTGATCGTTTACAACACGAACCTGGTGAAGCCCGACGAAGCTCCTGAATCGATCTTCGATCTCGCGGACCCTAAATGGAAAGACCAGGTGGCCATCGCAGATCCCCGTTTCGGCTCGACGTCATTTCACGTGGCCGCGCTCTACGCAGAAGTCGGCGATGAACGCGCAGAGGAATTCTTCCGCAAGCTCAAAACAAATGGTGTGAAGATCGTCCCCGGGAATTCGGTGGTGCGAGACATGGTGGCGCGCGGTGAGGCCAAGGTCGGTTTGACTGATACCGATGATGTCAACGTTGCGCTCGAAGATAAGCAGCCAGTAGCAATGGTATTCCCCGATCGTGACGGGATGGGCGTACCGATTATGCCGAACATGGTCTCTCTCGTTGCGAATGGCCCTCACTTGGAAGCGGGTAAGAAATTGATAGACTATCTGCTGTCGCCGGAAGTCGAGCATCTGTTGGCCCAGTCTGAAGCTGTGCAAATACCGCTGCATTCGGGTGTGGAAGGACCAAAGAACATCCCGCCGCTGTCGTCCTTCAAACCGATGACGCTGGACTACAGCAAGGCCGCTGACCGCGTGGAGGATGTAACGAAGCGCCTGCAACCAATACTCGGGTTATAGGAAGTTGGAGACTGTCTCCGTAAACAGTACTGCGTTCCGTCATTCGCATGCCCTGCCTTCAGCGCGTGCTCTCACTCTCGGTCTGGCTGTAACGCTTTTTGTGCTGTTCTGTGTCTTACCGGTCGTTTACATGTTCGTCGTGTCTCTGACAGACGCCGCAGGCAGTTTCACTCTAAATAACTATCGACAGTTACTCACCGAACCGCGCCAGCGCGGATTAATGGTGACAAGCCTAATACTTGGTGGAGGCGCAGCGATATTCGCAACCGTTCTGGGCGCACCACTGGGACTGCTGTTTGCGCGTGCTCGTCTGCCTGCCAAGCGCCTCTTGCGGATCGCGTTAATTGTGCCATTAGTGGTTCCGCCTTACATCATGGCGCTCGCGTGGGTGCTCTTGACTGGACCAGTCGGACTTTTCGCCAGGGTCGCCCGACGCGATTTCTTATCAGATTGGACCTACAGTCTGACAGGCGCAGTCGTTGTTCTCGGTTTAGCCTTCTATCCGCTCTCAATGTTAGCAACCGAGGCCGCGGCGCGGCGCGTGGACGCACGTCTGGAGGAATCGGCGCTGCTTGCAGCCAATCCGCGTCGAGTGCTCTGGCGAATTACGCTGCCACTGATTGGACCAACGGTTGCTGCGGCCGGTCTGATCGTGTTTGTACTTGCACTTTCAGAGTTCGGAGTGCCCGCGCTTTTACGTGTTCGCGTGTTTACCCCGGAAGTTTTTACCGCATTCGCTGCGTTTTACGATTTCGGCGCCGGCGTCGCACTCTGCGCACCGTTGCTGGTGGTTGCGCTGATTGTCAGCCTGGCCATCAAGTTCATTATTGGGGAACGATTGCTGGTTACAACTCGAAGTTTGCAGTTGGGACTTCCTTTGACTTTCCGTCGACCCTTTCAAACTGCGATCCTAATCGGGATCGCTGTTGTATTTTGTGTGTCAACTCTCTTACCGCTTGCGGCACTGCTGTTCGAGACAACAGGAATCAATCGGATCGCCTCAGCGGTTTCCAGATCAGGACATGCAATCGCGAATAGTTTATGGCTGGCGTTTGTGGGAGCGACATTGATAGTTGCGTTGGCTGTGGTGCTCGGTTATGGACGGGCGCGAGCGCGGAGCCGTGTTCGAATGTTTTTCGATCCGACACTCATTCTTCTCTTTGCAGTGCCGAGTACAGTGGTTGGGATCGGAATAATTGGACTCTGGAATCGTGACGGCGTTATGGGCCAAGTTTACTCGAGCCAATGGATAATCGTGGTCGCATATATTGCGCGCTTTGCGCCGGTCGCTGCATTGATGTTGGCAGCAGGTATTCGTCAGATTTCCACATCAAGTGAACATGCGGCTGAAGTAGCAGGTGCAAGTTGGACGCGCACTTTCGGCGGCATAATGTTGCCCCAATTGCGCACCAGTCTCGTTGCAACATGGGTGGTGTCGTTCGTCTTTTGTTTTGCAGAGCTCGGGGCGACGATCCTGGTCGCGCCACCAGGCGAATCAACATTGCCGGTGCGCGTTTACACACTCATCGCGAACACACCTTCATCTGAAGTCGCTTCATTGGCGCTGATGCAAGTGGGCATCACGCTGGTTCCCCTTCTCTTGCTCACTGTCTTCCTCCCTAAGAAAGGAGCGAGAAAACCGGCGTGAGCGGTGCGTTTTTAAGACTTCTGGAGGTGACAAAGCGATTCGATAAACGCTCTGTGATCGAGCGTGCCTCTCTCGAGCTTCGCGAAGGGCAAGCGGTCGCATTGTTGGGTCCATCGGGTTGCGGTAAGACAACTTTGTTAAGGCTGATCGCTGGTTTAGAAACGCCAGAAGATGGCGAGATCTGGCTCGCCGGTCAGAAGGTCGCCGCAAAAGGACAAAATACTGTTCCGCCGCGAGGACGTAATATTGGATTTGTGTTCCAAGATCTTGCACTGTGGCCGCATTTAACCGTCGCCGGTAACCTGGACTTCGTTCTTCGATCGCAGGGGTGGGAAAAACGTACGCGGAAAGACCGCATTGAGGAAGTACTCCGAATGGTCCACCTGTTTCCCCACGCTCACAAATATCCGAGCCAACTTTCCGGAGGCGAACAACAGAGGGTCGCGATCGCGCGGGCGCTAGTGGCGCGTTCACAGCTACTGCTGCTGGACGAACCGTTGTCGAACCTGGATTCAGATCTAAAGACGATTCTCCTCGAAGAACTCTCTGTTCTCCAGCGACGCCTAAAGCTGACGACGTTGTACGTAACGCATGACAAGCTGGAGGCTGCGACCTTTTCCGATAGCGTTGTGAAAATGAAGAACGGGCGAATTGATGAAAGCCATCTTACATTGATGTAAGGAGTACGGTGATGAAAGATATATCAAGAAGAGATGCAATATCGAAATTGCTACGGGTGCTGCAGGTTTGGGATTAGTGGCCGCGTCCGGTGAACTGGTAACCGCAAGCCAGGGTTCCACCGTTGAGACAACAACGCAGGCGCGAGCATTTGGCGGTCAACATCCATCTCGTCCATTGCCATTTGATCCGGCAAAACTCAAAGGGCTCTCTGAAAAACTGATTCGTTCTCATTGGGAGAACAATTATGGCGGGGCTGTTAAGGCGCTCAATGCGGTTGAACAACGCCTCGCAGCGATGCTCAAGGAAAAAGATCTTCCGCCCTATATGTACGGAGATCTCAAGCGTGAAGAGTTGGTTCGGAGCGGATCCGTGTTCTTCATGAATTGTACTTTGCCAACCTCGGTGGGAGATGTGCTGGATATGAAGATTTAGAAGAGATATTGGGTGGACTCGCTTCGCACCGGTTGAGGGGATCGCCTATTCATATCGCAGCGCTAACAAAGGATCGACTTTCATTGCGCGTCGCGCCGGAATGAAAGACGCTATTAGGGCGACAGCGCTCAGCAACAGTATGACGGTGATGAAAGTCATCAGATCGGTTGGCTCGACTCCGAGAAGTTGACTCTGCAATAAGCGCGCAACAGCGAACGATATTGCTGCCCCAATTACCAGCCCTATTACGACCAGTGTCATTCCTTGTTTGATCACGAGGTTCATCACGTCTTTAGGCGCGGCACCCAAAGCCGCCCGAATAGCGAGTTCTCGTCGGCGCAAGCTGACGACGTAGGATAAGACTCCGTAAAGCCCTACTGACGCAAGCAGCAACGCAAGGATTCCGAAACCACTCAGCATCGAAGCTCCAACTACCTGAACAAACGTCGCTGCGCTGATATGCTCCGACATCGTCCGTGGATCGAGGAAGGGTAACTGTCCGTTAATCGCGGTAAGCTCACGACGGATCGTTTCCGTTGATAGTTTCGGATTGGTCTTCGTGCGAACATGAAGCGTGATGACAGGCGCATACCGCTGCTTGAGTGACGAATAGACCACGGGAGTCGGGGCTTCGTTCAAATCGCGATATTTTCCGTCCTTCGCCACACCTACGATAGTCGCCCAGCCCTGTCCCTGGTCTATGCGTTTGCCCAAAGCATCTTGCCCATGATAGTAACGACGTGCGAAGGTTTCATTCACAACTGCCACTCGCAGACCGGTGCTCTGATCTTGAGGCGTGATGCCACGACCTTTGACCAACTGGATTCCCATGGTTTCAAAGTACCCATCGCTGACAATGACACGTTCTGTTGAGACTTGTTCATCCGGCGCCGGAACGTAACTTTCAACTTTCGTCCCGTCGTAGCTGTGTCCACCGAATCCGAGCGGAACCATACTTGAGAAACTTGCCGCGGTGACACCCGGAAGTGTTCGCACTCGCTGGAGCAGTTGATCTACAACAACTAATGCTTCTTCGCGCTCTAATCCCGCAACATTGAAATCGGTTGTCGCTAATAGGACATGGTCTGGATCGGAGAAACCGAGTTCCACCTTTTGTGCCTGCTGCAGACTCCGCAGGAATAGACCGGCGCAAACAAGTGCGACCAACGAAAAAGCGACTTGCGCAACGACGAGCGCACCTCGAAGCCAAGACCGCGAAGAACTCACACCTTGTCCTTCCGACTTAAGCACAGTCACTAAGTCTGTTTTTGAAGCTCGCAATGACGGAACAAGGCCAAAAATGATCGCTGTCGCAAGTGTGACAAGACAAGCGAAGACAATAATTCGACCATTTATTTCAAACGCAACCGAGGCCGGCTGCGAGGTCGGAGGAATGAAACGAAGGAATAGACCCTTGGCCCATAGCGCAAACAACAGACCAATCAAGCCACCAAACATTGACAACAGAAGGCTCTCCAACAAGAGCTGACGAATGATGCGGCCGCGACTTGCTCCCAACGCGAGTCGAATACTCATCTCCTTCTTCCGTGCAGAAGCATAAGCCAGGAGTAAGTTAGCCACGTTGGCGCAAGCGATAAGCAGCACCAATGCAGTAACAGCGAGCAACGCGGAGAAGAGCGGGTACAGAATCGCGCCGGCGAATCGCTCACGCATCAGCTTCACAGCAGCGCCCGTCGCTGGCACTTCACCATTCGCTTCACTGATCCGGCGCGCCAGCGTTTGCAGTTCCTCATTAGCCTGTTCCCGAGTCACGCCGTCTTTCAAACGTCCGGTTGTTTGCAGCCACCGATCATTGCGTTCGATGATCCGGTTTCCACCTTGCACGAGTACCGGCTGTAAAGTCACTGGAACCCAAAGATCAAATCCGTAACCCGCAAATACTCCCTTGAATCCGTCGGGCGCGATTCCGATGATTGTTACATCCGTGCCATTGAGTAGAATCTGTTTGCCAATAACAGAAACATCGCCGCCAAATCTGCGTTGCCAGAGGCTATGACTCAGAACTGCAACTCGAGCCGCATTGCGTTCTTCATCCGGAACGAACGTGCGTCCAAATGCGGCTGGCACTCCGAGCACATCGAAGTAATTCCCGGAAGCCATTTCTGCCCAAACGGGCTCGCCCGCAGCATCACTCCCCTTTCTCAAATTGAATCGGGCCAGTGTATGGGCTACCAAACCATTGAACGACTTCGACTGCTCACGCCAATCAACATAGGTGGGATAAGAAACGGGTAGATTGTCCTTTCCGTCCCCGGTTGTGACGTTCACCGCCATCAGCCTGTCTGAATCCCTGACCAATGGATACGGATTGAGCACCAGGCTCTCCATCCAGGTGAAGACCGTGGTGTTGGCGCCGATGCCGAGTCCGATCGAGAGCGCAATGATGAGAGTTAGACCGGGGTTTTTGAGCAATCGCCGAACGCTGTGGCCTAGACTTTGAAATAGCCCTCGCACCGTACTCCTCCCGCGAAAATCGCCTCTACAACGAGGCGGTTGAAAGCTTCGGTTCTCCCATTCAAAAACTGGGCCATTGTTGTTTTTACGATCTAATTCACAGCTTTGTTTTGTTTTCGCGAGCCTTCGAACAATGTCGACGCCGTATCTTTTCGGTTTTGGGAATTAGCTAATCCCAGTTTTGACACACAGCCTTTCGGCCCTTGCGTCTGGTGCGTTGTCTTTTACGTCAGAAGGCGCACGCAGTAAGTGCAGTCAAATGAACCAAGAAGTCGTCGAATAAAGACTTCATGTTTCCTAAGATTTTAGGAATCCAACTGGCCAATACGTGGCCAAAAATAACAGCACGCGACGTATACGCTATGGTAAGGAATGGAAAAGTGCGGACAAACCTCGATTTTTCTTCGGTGGCTGCAACTTTCGAACCGCAAATACTTACGTTTTGCCGAGAGTCTAATTCGCAATGCGGAGGTCAGGGGTTGGTTTATTTGGATCGGACCGCGATTTTTGCTCCTTGACTAACAGGATAGTTGATTACGTAGCGGTGGACGGCGCCTTTGAGGACCTTCACGTTGGTGAAGGCGACCCGCGAAGGCTCGCCCGCGTTATCTTCCCCAACTATCTCGAGATCATATCGTCCAGTGAATCGTCCGATGACCTGGAGCCGGTATTCGCCAGCCGCTGGATTGCGCACGTTAATCACAGCCGTTTCCGGACCCGCCGCTCCGCCGATGTCATCGGCCAGGCTCTCCCGCTCGTACGAAGAAGATGGTATCTCTTTGTAGGTGCGACGTGCCGAGGAATCCTTTCCGGTCTTCCTCCCCTGTGGATCGAAAAGCAAAAGGTCGGCGGCGGGCTTTAGCTTCCCTTCAGTGGCGTGGATGCGAATGTCGAGTCCGCCGTCAGGGACCGATCTTCCATTCAAGCTTTTTAGGGGAGATGCTTTCCACGCATTAGGACCGAGAGCTTCAGCGTTCAACGATCCAACTAAGCTAACCGCAACCAAAGCCAAAAACAGAATCCAAATCGATGCCATCCGGATTGCGCTTGTCATTGCACGTCGCCTTCCGTCTTTGAGTCGTAGCTGAGTAGGGGCGCAGCGAGCAGTGCGCCCCTGTCTCAACAGTCTTTCCTTATTGGACGATGAAGATTAACCGATCACTGTCGGTCGCTACACGAGATGGCAAATTGCCACTCACCGAAAGCTGGAGGACGTTTCTTCCTGATGTTAAGTTGCTCAAGTTAACCATCTGAGTAGTCCCCACTACAGGATTGAACAGGTTAGTTATGTCCACTCCGTTTAGTTGAGCACTGAAGGTAGACGGGATGATTGTTTGGCCGTAAACAATCAGCAGCGAGAATGTTGTCGTACCCGTTGGCAAGTTGGTCGGACTCTCTCCGGGCGCGATGTAGGTCAGAAGCTTATTCACATCCCGCGGGCGCTGGCCACCGCCATCGAAGCCGCCGGCGACCGACACCGTAGAACCTGGCGCCTTGCTGTGTTGGATAATGTAAGTGTGCACCGCTCCCGGCGTGATGGGCACATTGGTGAAAGTGGCCTGCGAGGGAGTTCCCTGCGCATCGGCGGAGCGATTTTCCAGATCGTAGGTCCCGGTTCCCGTGCCGGTGACGCGCAAGGTGTACTCACCGTCTGGCGGCCGGACGAGTTCGAGATCCCTGGTAGCATCGTCAGCAGGAACTGGATTGTTGGGATCGGTCAGGTCATCGAGGCTCACCCGATCGTAGCTCGATCCAGGAATCTCGTTGAACGACTGCCCGGTTAACGGATCCGTCCCGGTGCGGCGGCCCAGCGCATCGGTGATAAGCAACTCACCGGGCGAGTGGAATCGAAACACCAGTCCATTCACATCGGTGATCGAGAATTCAGGTCCTGAATAACGGCGAACGGCGCCAAACGTGTTGTTGTATCGCGCAGCCAAAGTGCTTTCGAGACCGCCGTCTGGGTCATTGATTAGATAGGTGGTGCGGTTCTGGTCCCGACCGATAGCAGTGACCCAGTGCCCGCCGTTGCGAACGCTAACGATCGACGGACCGTTTGCGCAAATGGAATTCTCGAGATTTCCCCCAGGCCCGAGATATGTCAACGCGTCGTTACGACCGGTGATTGTTCGCGCGTACGTCGCCACCGCACCCCAGTAGATATTCCCGCGCAAGTCGTAGCCATTATTGTTAATGAGCCAGGTATTGAGTGTGGGCGGATCGACCGTAATGCGATGATAACTCAGCACCATGGCCGCCGATGCGAGGGCGCAGCCTTTGGCTGCAATGGTCCATGCGACTTCATTGGCTCTGCCATCACAATGATAGACGTTACGAGCGGTGCCCGTCCGGCAGATCGTGTCGTACGCGGCCGTATAGGACCCCTGGTTGTAAAGCGGCACCTTGTTGGGCGGGGTGCGTGGCAGTTGATTGTACTGCCCGGTGAAAAATGGAGCGCCGTTGGTGGACCACGTGCCGGAGAAATTTCCTACACTGCACTGGGATTGGACGAACCAGATAATAGTTATGCTGTTGGAACCACACACGGGCGTTGGAAAGAGAAAGCAGTTAGTGTTGCCGTCGTAAGTGACCGTGCCAAAAATGGCAGGAGCGCCGGTGGGGAAGGTGATAGTCGCGTCGAAACGATCACCGTTCGCGGCGCCGCTGACTGAAGTTTGCCCTCCCGTGAAAGCGTCTCGGTAATATGACGTGTTGCTCGTCATATCCTGAAAAAACTGATCTTGCTGTTCCGCGGGAAACCGGACGAAGCCATCAAAAGAGACACTGTTGGCTAATGGCGCTATCTTTCCCGAGACTAGTTCCCGGGTGGGAATCCCTTTTAATTCAGGGACTGGTTTCCCGTCATCAACCGATCTGAAAACAGATTCGCCAGGAGTTTTATAAAACATCTTGATTGTGGCGTGAGAACGATCTCCACCTTGCTTTTGGCTCGCAGTCATAGGGGCAAAAATCATTGCCGCCAATAGCGCGCCGAAGAGTATTGACACACGGGTGCGGACACTCTTGGGTGAGTGTTGACTATCACTACTATTCTTCATGTTGTCCTCCGAATGTGTGTTACTTGTTTCGCTCGACAGGGGTTGGCAAATGAGGTTTGGATTCAGCCGTGTTTCACAGGCTGTGAGCTTTGAGGAACACGGGACCAGCACCGACTAGGCCAAGCAGTCGCGCACCATAGAAGAAGATACCGAATGCTAGACCTGGCTAGAATGCAAGTCAAGCTGAATAGTAGTACTGGTTCAGTTTGAAAAAACGCCGAAGGCGTTGGCTAATTTCAGCCCAGGGTTGGAACGCAGCGACAACCTTGGGACAATCGTCCAGCAATCTCTTAACCCTGTGAGGGTTCGCCTCGGGATAAACCCTTTCAGGGTTAAGATTTTTCTTTATATGGTTCCCAGGGTTCTCGCTACGCTCGAACCCTGGGCTGAAATTAGCCAACGCCTTCGGCGTTTTCTCAAACTGAACCACTACCTGAATAGTGTTTGGCTAGCCGGGCTTGTAGATCTGAGAATAAAGAACTGTTCACTCAGTTCGAAGCGCGATCGTCGGGTTCACTTTCGTGGCGCGTCGCGCGGGGACGTAAGAAGCCGCAACTCCCACTGCGATAAGCACAGCCGAAACGCTGGCGAACGTCAGGTAATCAGTAGCGGTCACCCCGTAGAGAAGACTTGCCATCAAACGTGTCAGCGCGTACGCCGATATCAATCCTGCTGCTATGCCTATCAAGGTCAACGTCAGTCCCTGCCTCAGCACCAGCCGCAACACATCCATTCTTCCTGCGCCAAGCGCCATACGGATTCCCAGCTCGCGCCTGCGGAGCGTGACTGTGTAATTCATCACGCCATAGACTCCTACCGCCGCCAACACCAACGCCACCCCGGCGAAAATCAGCAGTAGCGTCATGTTGAAGCGCCGGTCAGAGAGCGACTTTGTCAGAACCTGGTCCATAGTCTGTATATCAGTTAGGGCTTGTTCTTTGTCGATTGAATAAATCGCCGTTGAAACGGGCTGAACCAGGCTTTCCGGATTCGAAGCAGTACGCACCACGAAGCTCATGTAAGGTCGCGGTGATTGTTTGTATGGCAGATACATCATCGCGGACGAATCGACGTCGAGCCCACTTGCCTTAACATCACCTACAACACCGACAATCTCACGCGCCCCTTGCTCGAGGTGAAATGACGGCGTTAGCCGTTTCCCGATCGGGTTTTCCCCTGGCCAGAAACGTCGTGCCATTGCCTCGCTGATGATTACGACCGGCACGCTATTATCGCGATCATGGTCGCTGAAGAAACGGCCCTGCCGCAGCGGGATGCCAATCGCCCCGAAGTAGTCAGAGGTGATGTAACGCGTCTGGGCCATCGGCTGCTCCGCAACGGCCCCTGTAGGCCGGCCCTCGATGCTGAAGGGCTGTGTCGATCCACCTCCTCCCAGCGGAATGGTAGTCGTAGCTCCAACGGAAACCACACCAGGCACAGCACGGATCTGTTCGATGGCTCGGTC
>DASTVU010000560.1:0-15143 GCA_035758935.1 Pyrinomonadaceae bacterium
CCTTCGGGGAAGAGTGCCACCCGTCCGCAGCTCACACGCGAGGAGATCAACGCCAATGCCGAAACTTACAAGCAGCAGATCTTCAAGTTGCTCGATCCTGAAAAAACAGTAATCGATTTCAATTCACGCTGGATGGAGACACTCGGTTCGGCAGGGTTCCTGCGACTTTCATCACACGTGACTGTCAGACAGATTCTCGAGCGCGACGACTTCCAACAACGATTGGAAGCGAATCGACCCCTGGCATTGCACGAAGTGATGTATCCGCTCGTGATGGCTTACGACTCAGTTGCGCTTGAAGCCGATGTTGAGCTCGGCGGAACCGATCAGAAGTTTAATCTGCTGATGGGTCGTAACCTGCAAAGAGAGTACGGTCAGGATTCGCAGGTGGCGATGATCACGCCGTTGCTCGAAGGAACTGACGGCGTTCAGAAAATGTCGAAGAGTTTGGGTAACTACATCGGCATCAACGAACCGCCACAGGAAATCTTCGGCAAGATCATGTCGATTACTGACGATCTAATGTGGCGTTACTACGAATTGTGCACCGATCTCTCAGTGCCCGAGATTGCCACGTTACGTGAAAACACCAACGCCGGACAGCGCAACCCGCGCGATGTAAAGGTTGACCTCGCGAAACGAATCGTGGCTGACTTCTACTCTGAAGGCGAGGCGCGTCAGGCTGAAGAAGAGTTCAACGCGCGATTCCGCGATAAGCAGGCACCGGAGGACATCGAAGAACGCACGCTTGCATCAGGAACGTGGAAGTTACCGAAGCTTCTGGTTGACCTGCAACTCGCGCCTTCAATGGCGGAAGCGCGCAGGCTGATCGAACAGGGCGGTGTTTCCGTCGATGGCGAGCGCCGCACGCAAACTGATTTTGAAGTTAGTCTCACCGGCGAGCGTGCGTTGCTGATCCAGGTAGGCAAGCGACGATTCGTTCGCGTCGCCGGAGCGTAAAATCAGCCACGGATAACACGGATTTTTTACGGATGATCTGTCAACAATGGCAGCTACACTGACCAATGAAGAAATACTGGTGATCGAAACGCCTGAGCGTGTGCCTCTGCACTTCGCCCTCGCGTCGATCGGCAACCGTTTTCTGGCGGTCGCGATCGATCATGCCATTCAGCTTTTAACTGTCGGACTCATTGGTCTCACTTCAGCAATACTCGCGAGCTTTCCTGTCGTTGAGCGAGTGGTGTCGAGTGCGCCACGTTGGGTGTACGCGTTATCCACGATTCTTCTGTTTCTTGTCGTATCTGGTTACTTCGCGTTCTTCGAATGGATTTGGAGTGGACAAACGCCGGGCAAGCGCTGGATGAAGCTGCGCGTGATTCGCGAGGACGGACGGCCAATTACATTTTGGGAAGCGTCCGTAAGAAATCTGCTCCGCACGTTCGACATGTTCTTCCCGTGGTTTTATTCGGTCGGATTGATCGCTGTCTTTCTGTCTGCGCGCGATCAACGAATTGGGGACATGGTGGCAGGAACGGTGGTAGTGCGCGAGCGTGAAGAAGAAGCGCCGGCATTCTCACATCTCTTCACGACGCCTGTTAGCGATCCCGCGCTTCGGCGATCGTTCAAGCCGGTTGACTTCACGGCAAGCTTGAACAGTTTGACTGAATCGGAGATTGAGGTGGTGGAAACTTTTCTCCGGCGCCGTTGGGATCTTCCGGACTTCCCACGCCAATGGATGGCGTGGAGAGTTTCTCTACCGATTCTTTATAAACTTCGACCTGGTTACG
This sequence comes from Pyrinomonadaceae bacterium, assembly GCA_035758935.1. Lineage (GTDB taxonomy): Bacteria > Acidobacteriota > Blastocatellia > Pyrinomonadales > Pyrinomonadaceae > PSRF01. The sequence continues at coordinate 1,749 of DASTVU010000560.1, forward strand.
ATATCAGTACCTTCACGTACGAAGGGTTTCTCGAAGAGTTACTCCATCGCTATCTCCAGCAACATCGATTTACTTCGTAATAAGGTCTAATTCTTTTTCTTTATTTCTATTGGAAAGAATTTGCCCGCCTCAGCCGGATCGAGCGTAACACCGCCGAGCGAAGCAGCATACGCGAGCACTGTGTCTCTGCCGGCTGCCATATCTTCCGCGGTTGGAAGCTTCACGTCGTCTGGTGTAACACCACGATGCTCGAGGGTGTTTCCGTCTGGCATTATCAAGTCTGACACGGTAACACTGACGCCAAAGAAGACCACTACATCAATTCCGACCTGATGCCCGAACATTCTCGAAGTCATGACGGCGCCGGCAGTGCGATCGCCGATAACGACACCTCGTTTTTCCAGTTGGACTGTTCTCGCTAACACTTCAGCCGCTGATGCCGATCTGCTGTCAACGAGAACGATCAACTTACCGGCGTAAGCTTTTTCACCTCGGGTCTTTGCCATCTCGGTTTTTGTTTCTTTACGTGTTTTGCTGTCGCCGATCTTGACGTCGTGATCGAAAAGATTCGAAATCAAACGCGAAATGGTTGTCACCCAGCCGCCGCTGTTACCACGAAGATCCAGGATCAAAGTTTTGTGTTTCTTCGCCCTCGACATTGCGTCGTCAACCTGTACATCCGTCAGGTCAAACTCATTCATCTTCCAGATGAGCACTTGATCCCCAAACGACATGTAACGATCGCGTCCCAGTCGTGCGTCACGCTGTGACTTTCTGACCATGTCGATGTAGGTGTTGTAGTTGGTAAGATCGGTGACTTGAACGCCCTGTTTCTGTTTGGCAAATAGATCGATTTCTTTTGGCTGGGAATTTGGACTCCGAAGCACAACGCGCAGGCCGGGTTGTGGGCGCAGGGTGTTGTAAAGATATTGGATTTTCCAGAGAGTGGTTCGATCGGCGTTCCAACCACCGACCTGCAGGACCTCATCACCCGGTTTCACTCCCTTTGCCTCGGCATCGCTTCCTTCATCGACTGAAGAAACGTAGCAACGGTCGCCAACCATCATCATGTTCCAACCGTAGTCGGTTTCAACGACGCGCCCTGGCGGGATGAAAAATGTGTGTGTGTCGTCCAGTTCAATCAATACCTGGGCGATGACACCGAAAATCTGTCCGACAGACGAAGCTTCCTTTATTTTTTCTGATGCCGTTTTGAAGCGGGCGTCCAGATTCATGCCGCGAAAGTTCGGATCGTAGTAATGCTTCTTTAGCTCGTCCTTTATGCGGTCCAACATGATTTGTCCGCGATCGCGATCTTTGGATTCGACCTTCTGGGCGTGTGCGATTGCGATTGGCAGTAACAGCAGGAACGAGGTAAGCGCGACGGCAAAGAGTTTGCGGGAGTTCATGGGGGGAACCACCTGTTTAGTAAGATCGACTGACGGTCCTAGTATCCACAGGTTACGCAGATAAATAAAGAAAAATCTGTGTAATCTGTGGATAAACTTACGTGGTTGCCCGAGCACCAGAGTCTCTGTTAGTCTTCAAGGTTTCGATAGGGGCGGAAATTCTTAACAGGGGATGTAGCTATGAGTAAGGACGTTTTCATATTAGGTGGTAAGCGCACTCCGATGGGTGAATATGTCGGTGTGCTGAAGGACGTATCGGCAATCGATTTGGGAGCAGTGGCTGCGCGTGGTGCGCTGGAAGCGACCGGTGTCCAGGCAGATGAAATTGATCACACTGTAATCGGCAATGCACTGCAAACATCGGGCGATGCGATCTACGGCGCGCGTCACGTGGCGTTAAAAGCCGGCGTGCCCTTCGATCGTCCGGCGTTAACGGTCAATCGTTTGTGTGGCAGTGGCATTCAGTCCATCGTGTCAGGCGCGCAGATGATCCAGCTTGGCGAAGCTCGTACTTGTCTGGTTGGTGGAATGGAATCGATGTCGCAGGCGCCTCACGTCATTCGTGGTGCCCGATCAGGTTTCGCTCTCGGACAGGGAAAACTTGAAGACAGTTTGATGGTGGCGTTGCTTGATACGTACTGCAACACGCCAATGGCGGGCACTGCGGAAAACCTCGCGCGGAAGTTTGAAGTCTCGCGTGAAGAACAGGACAAGTACGCACTGCGATCGCAGCAGGAAGCCAAACGTGCAAAGGACGCAGGCGTATTCGCTGAAGAGATCGTTCCGGTGGAAGTGAAGTCGCGTAAAGGATCTGTTCAAGTCAGCGACGACGATCATCTGCGACCCGAAACCACGCTTGAAGGTCTCGCTAAGTTGAAGCCGGCTTTTGCACACGACGGATTTGTTACTGCGGGAAATGCATCGGGGATCGTCGATGGCGCCGCAGCTCTCGTGATTGCAGGTGAAGACTTCGTGAAGCAAAAGGATCTGAAGCCGATGGGCCGGATCGTGAGCTGGGCGTATGCCGGAGTTGAGCCGGAGATCATGGGAATTGGTCCGGTACCCGCAACACGTATTGCACTCGAGAAAGCAGGATTGTCACTGAACGATATCGATCTCATCGAAGTGAATGAAGCGTTTGCGGCACAGTATCTCGCAGTGGAAAAAGAGCTCGGACTGGATCGCAACCGTACTAACGTCAACGGTGGCGCGATTGCACTCGGACATCCGTTGGGCGCAACGGGAACGCGTCTGGTTTTGACTGTGTTGCACGAGCTTCACAGACGGGGCGGTCGTTACGGATTGGCCACAGCGTGTATCGGTGGTGGTCAGGGAATCGCGATGATTGTCGAGCGCGTGTAATTTCTGAAATCGGACGTCTCCTTGGAGTGCGGTAACTTGTTACCGCTTTGGTAAAAATACTAAAGCGCCAACAAGTTGGCGCACTCCAAGACTATCCTGATTTTTAGATTAAATCCAAAATCTTGTGCGTCTAAAGCGCGGTCCCCTCTCTTCGTTTTTTAGTTAACTATTGGCATGAATCACTTTCGTCCTGCAAGGTGAGTCAAACCTTTATCCGGCACAGGTTTTGCGAATTTTACCCGAACGCTTAAGGGCCTTCTGGCCGGGCATCAATCGTCTCAAAATGCGTCATAAAGATTTAATTGCTTCAATGGTGACTTAGACTTGTGAAAGCAAGCTACGCGTGGTAGAAGTCGCGTCTTGCGTTTGGCTGTTCCATCGCAACATTCCTGCTCGAATTAGATTTCAAGTGCTGAGGCGAATTCAAACCGTCAACCTATTTGTTTAAGGAGTTCCCCTGTATGTCGAAAATTGTAAAGCTGTTTTTTGTAAGCTTATTGGTGCTGTGTTTCAGCGCCATAGCCTTTGCCCAGTCGACTACCACCGGCTCAATCGGCGGCGTCGTCACCAATCCAGCGAAAGAGGTGGTGCCGGGTGCTGCCGTGTCAGTCAAAAACGTTGGCACTAATAAAGAAGACACGGCCACGACCGATGACTCCGGACGCTTTAAAGTGGCAAACCTGCAACCCGGACTTTATTCGGTGACTGTGAACTCAACCGGTTTCAGTCCCACCACGCAAGACAATGTCGTGGTTGAAATCGGACGTGAGACAAGTCTTGAAGTGTCGCTCGCGGTTGGACCGGTAACCGGAACGGTAGACGTCAGTGCTGAGGCTCCAGTCATCAACACTACTCAGCAGGACTTCTCGACCAACATCAATCAGACCTCAATCAACGAACTTCCAGTCAATGGCCGACGTTGGTCGAACTTTGCGATTCTTACTCCCAGCGCCACGCCTGACGGCAACTTCGGTCTGATCAGTTTCCGTGGCATTTCGGGACTTCTAAACAACAGCACGGTTGACGGTGGCGATAACAATCAGGGGTTCTTCTCGGAAGAGCGCGGACGCACACGTAGCGCGTATTCGATCAGCCAGGCGGCGATTCGCGAGTTTCAGGTTAACACCTCAAACTTTTCGGCTGAGTACGGACGTTCGGCAGGCGGTGTTATCAACGCGATCACGAAGTCAGGCACAAACGAGTTTCACGGCTCAGCCTTCTTCTACGATCGCAACAACAAATGGGGTGCACGTAACCCGAATACTTTTATCAACCGTTTGGTCAACGGAGTTTCTACCCGCGAGGCATTTAAGCCCAAAGACGTTCGCTATCAGTTTGGCGGCACCATCGGTGGTCCAATCGTCAAAGACAAGGTGTTCTTCTTTTTCAGTTACGACGAACAGAAACGTAACTTCCCGGGCGTTGCCGTATTCAGCACTCCCGGCTACCTCAACACTGTAAACCTGTGTACCGCAGCGAATGCCCCAGGTTGTACCGCTGCTCTATTCGCATCCTCGTTAAAGAATCCCAATCGCGGCTTGACCGACGCTCAAATTAATTCCGCGCTGCAGTTTATCAACGACCAGACCGGCGAAGTGCCACGACGCGGAGATCAGCGACTGTTTCTGCCGAAGATAGATTGGCAAATAACCTCAAATAATCAATTCACGGCCACCTACAACCGCTTGCGCTGGAAGTCGCCGGCGGGAGTTCAAACCGGAGCGACCGTGACTCGCGACCGAGCCGGTTTTGGCGACGACTTTGTTGAGGTCGATTCACTTAACCTTCGTCTCGCTTCAACTATTTCAAGCCAACTCATCAATGAGTTTCGCTTTCAGTGGGCAGATGAGCTGAACTCACAATTCGCTCAGCCACCACTACCTGGTCAGCCAACCACGGCCAATGGCTTTTCGCCGCAGGTTGCACTCACCAACGGTATTACGTTCGGCAAGGCTACATCGCTCGATCGCGTAGCGCTACCGGATGAGAGACGTTTTCAATTCGCAGATTCGATCACCTACACAAGTGGAAATCACACGTTCAAATTCGGAACGGATATCAACCATGTGAGAGATATCGACGACAATCTCTTCACCGGATCCGGCTCTTACACTTACAGCAACATCAACGACTTCATAGTCGACTACACCAACTTCGTAACCAACGGTGCTTTGCGCACGGCAGGACGAACGTGCTCGACACAGTCGAATCCAGCGAATACCACACGTCTTGCTGGAAAGTGCTTCACCAGTAACTATAATCAAGGTTTTGGTCAACCGCGTTTCGAATTGACGACGACCGACCTGGCCTTCTTTTTACAGGACGACTGGCGCGTTTCTCCGAGACTGACGCTCAACCTCGGCTTGCGTTACGAATACGAGAAGTTTCCAACGCCTTTCCTCGTAAATCCGGCATTGCCGCAGACGGCGAACCGGCCCAGCGATAAGAACAACTTTGGACCACGCATCGGCTTTGCTTACGATTTGACTGGCGACAGCAAGACGAGCCTGCGCGGTGGCTACGGAATCTACTACGGCCGAATCAACGGCACGATCATCATCAACTCGCTCATCAACACGGGGCTGAGCACCGGTCAGGCTGTGAGTTCGGTTCCGGCTGGGTGCCCAACTGTCAACAACGTTGCTCCTGGTAACCCCGACAATCCAATCTGCCCGAATGCAGCCAGCGTATTGGCCGGCAACCCGGCCGCACCACTCTTCCCGAATATTTTGGCGAGCGCGCCTCCGGGAACAGCGGCGGTCAATTACTTCAGAGATGGTTTCCAAAACCCGCTCATCCATCAGGGTGACATAATTGTTGAGCGTGAGATTGCGCGTAACACAGTCGTGTCGGCGAGCTACCTCTTTAGCTTTGGCCAGCACCTGACGACTTTCGTCGATACCAACATCAATCCACCGACGGCACAGGGAAGAGTTTCGATCGTTGATGGACCGTTCGCCGGCCAGACCTGGGTGTTCCCGTTCTACAAGGGCTCACGACCCAACACCAGTTTCGGCAACATTCTCGAGATTCGCGACAGCGTCTCGACGAAGTATCACGCACTTGTGTTGCAGGCCAATCGTCGTCTGACGCACGGTTTGCAATTCCAGAGCAGCTACACGCTCTCGCGTGCCGAGGACGATGGTGGCTCGCAGAGTTCGGCGACCTTTACGCCAGGCTTCTCCGCGTTGTTCGATCCGCGGGATCCGGCAGGTGACGATGGTTTGTCTCCGTTCGATCGTCGTCATAAATTCGTCGCCAGCGTTGTTTACAACACCAACTTCACCGGTATCGGTGACACTGGTAAAGCAATCCTGAACAACTGGACGATTGCACCAATCGTCAACATGTTCTCAGGCTTCCGTTACACAGCGGTGACCAACAACTTCAGTCCTCCAGCAGGTGTCTCCACGCCAAATACTTTTGGCACCAGCCAGGCCGGAGGCATTAACGGTTCCAATGGATCGCTTCGATTTGGTTTGACGCCAAACAACGCTTTCCACGCGCCATCAGTCAAGTACGTCGATTTGCGCATCTCACGTCGCTTCCGCGTGACGGAGGGTTCCAACATCGAATTCCTTGCTGAAGGCTTCAACATTTTCAACCGCACACAGGTGACCGGAGTTAACAACCGAATGTATGTATTGTCGGCTTCGGGAACGAGCGTTATTGGAACCTTTGATCCAACGTTCGGCACACCGAGTGACCTGTCGAATGGCTTCTTCTTCCGGGAACGTCAGATTCAGTTAGCAGTTCGTTTCGAGTTCTAGGAAACCAGCCACGGATTGACGCGGATGAGCACGGATCAACTCCATGCTCATCCGCGTTTAAGTTTCCAGGTAAGTCATAAAGATTTAATTGCCGGCCGTTAAACTAAACCTTGCTAAAGCAAGCGGTGCATGGTAGAAGTCAGTTCTCGCAAGCCAGTCGCAACAATCCTTACTGATTTGAATTTGAGTGTTATCAAACCAGGTCAAACACTAGCCCGGGCCGCGCGGCTGAGGCAACAACCGTCAACCAATTCGTTTAAGGAGTTCCCCAGTATGTTGCAAACAATAAAGCTCTTATTAGTGAGCTTGTTGGTGGTCACATTCAGCGCAGTAGCCTTTGCGCAATCGACCACCACCGGCTCAATCGGCGGCGTGGTAACCAATCCCGCTAAAGAGGTGGTGCCCGGAGCCGCCGTCTCCGTCAAAAATATCGGCACTAACAAGGAAGACACGGCCACGACCGATGACACCGGACGCTTCAAAGTCGCAAACCTGCAACCGGGTAATTACGCGGTTACCGTTACCTCGACAGGTTTCAGTGCCATGAGCGTGGAAAACGTCGTGGTCGAAATCGGACGCGAGACAACTCTTGAAGTCGCGCTGTCGGTGGGGCCCGTCACAGGTTCGGTGGACGTTAGTGCTGAGGCGCCCGCACTCAACACTACTCAGCAGGACTTCTCCAGCAACATCAACCAGACGTCAATCAACGAACTTCCAATCAACGGCCGTCGTTGGTCCAACTTTGCATTGTTGACGCCAGGTGCAGTTCCTGATGGTACGTTCGGCCTGATCAGCTTCCGCGGCATCTCCGGTCTGTTGAACAACAACACGATCGACGGTGGTGACAACAACCAGGCGTTCTTTGCTGAAGAGCGCGGCCGCACTCGTATCAGCTACTCCATCAGTCAGGCCGCGATTCGCGAGTTTCAGGTCAACACTTCGAGTTACTCGGCTGAGTACGGACGTTCAGCGGGTGGTGTGGTCAACGCAGTCACGAAGTCAGGCACAAACGAGTTTCACGGCAACGTTTTCTACTTCCAAAGAAATAACAAGTGGGGCGCGCGTAATCCGCTCGCAACTAATACTGCGGAAGTGGCGCCAGGCGTCTTTGGGCCGGTCGGTATCAAGCCGAAGGACGTGCGGCACCAGTTTGGCGGCGTGATCGGAGGCCCAATCGTTAAAGACAAAGCCTTCTTCTTCTTCTCATACGATCAACAGAAGCGCGACTTCCCAGGCTTGGCCAGGTTCAGCAGTCCAACGTTCCTGAATTTAAGCCAGGCGAACAAAGACACACTTATCGCCCGCGGGCTCACAGACGCTCAAATTAATGAAACTACGAGCTTCCTGAGGAGTATCACCGGCGAAGTTTCCCGTCGTGGAGATCAGATACTGTTCTTACCGAAAATTGATTGGAACATTAACGACACCAACACGCTCACGGTGACTTACAATCGCCTGCGCTGGGACTCGCCAAATGGCATCCAGACCCAGGCCACGAACACCCGTGCGCGTGATAACTTCGGCGACGATATCGTCGATATCGACTGGCTAACAGTTCGGCTTAACTCCACGATCTCACCCACTCTGCTAAACGAAGCGCGATTCCAATGGGGCCGCGACAAAGAAACACAGTTTAGCCAACCACCACAAGCGGGGGAGCCAACAAACTCCGTCGGCGGTCGTTCGCCACAAACGTTCATTCAGAATGGCCTTTCGTTTGGGATTCCTGAGTTCCTCGAACGGGCGGCGTTTCCCGATGAGCGGCGCTGGCAGTTTGCTGACACGGTGACGATGACGGCCGGCAACCATACCGTGAAGTTTGGTGGTGACATCAACTTCGTCACAGACATCATCAACAATCTGCGATTCATCGGCGGCGAATTCAATTACACGGGCAATGGCGTAAACGGTCTTGGTGATTTCATCGTTGATTATCAAAACTGGAGGACGAGTGGCGCACTGCGTACTCTAAGCGCTGCGACGCCAACCTCCAATCCGCTTGGACGATGCTTTAGCTCGACCCGACGCGCGGGCCAGTGTTATGCCGGTAATTTCAATCAGGGTTTAGGTGTGTTGGGTCTAACGATGAAGACTATAGACCTCAACTACTTCGTGCAGGACGATTGGCGTGTGACGCCACGATTCACGCTGAATCTCGGTCTGCGTTATGAATACCAGCGCAATCCCGATCCGGTTAATGTTAACCCGGCATTGCCGCAAACAAACAACAAGGTTGACGATCGCAACAACTTCGGACCGCGTATCGGCTTCGCATTCGATCTCACCGGCGATGGCAAAACTAGTCTTCGTGGTGGCTGGGGACTGTACTACGGTCGCGTGATCAACTCGACGGTTTACAACGCGCTGATTAACACTGGCGTAGGCATCGACCGGGCACAACGGCAAGTTACATTACAGGCCACTGCGTCCGACGCCCCGATATATCCAAACCTCTTAGGGGCAGGTGCGCTCGTGCCTGGCGCGGTGCAGTACTTCGCGAGTGACTTTCAACTGCCGCAGATCCACCAGGCGGATGTGATCGTCGAGCGCGAAATCGCCCGGAATACGGTTGTCTCAGCTTCGTATCTAATGAGCTTTGCGAATTCACTGCCAAACTTCGTCGATACGAATCTGAATCCGCCGGCCCGAACCGTTCAGGTTCCGGTATTCGGGGGACCGTTCGGTGGCACCAACTACTTAACACCGATTTTCGTGGGACGGACACAGGCGAACTCTTTTACGACTCCGAGACCGAACCCAAACTTCGCCCAGATCACGGAAATTCGTAGCAACGTTTTTTCGAAATATCATGCGCTCGTGCTTCAGGCCAATCGTCGATTGACGAATAACTTGCAGTTCCAGTCAAACTACACGCTCTCACGCTCGCAGGATAATGGGCAAAGCTCAGTCACGTTTACGACAAACAATCTTCCTTTCAATGCTTTTGACCAGGCAGGTGAGAATGGATTGTCAGCTTTTGACCGGCGACACAAGTTAGTCGCGAGCGTCGTCTACAACACTGACTACCAGAGGTTCAAGGATAACGACGCGGCCCGGGCGATCTTCAACGGTTGGACGATTGCGCCAATTCTGAATGCCTTTTCAGGTGCACGGGTTACGCAGTCAATTAGTGGCACGATTAATCCTGCGGCTTTCGGCTTTACTGGCAATGCCGCGCAAATAACGGCGCTGTGCGGGTCAGGTGGAAATCCGGCTGCTACAGCGTCTTGTACCACGCCGGGTGGTGGCGCCAACGGATCTGGCGGCAGCTCTCGTTTCGCTGGTCTACCACGCAACGAGTTCAAGCAACCGAAGATTTGGTATGTCGATCTACGTCTCTCACGTCGCTTCCGGATCACGGAAGGTACGCGGCTCGAAATTCTTGGTGAGGCCTTCAATTTGTTCAACCGAACGCAGGTCACAACCGTGACGAGCACCTTCTACAATTTTGCTTCGAACACGACCACACCGGCATGCCCGGGCGGATTGACTCAGTGCTTGTTATTCAACGACAGCATTAACACGCCGTTCCTGGGTATTACCGGGGCCGACAGTACGTTGTTCCGTGAGAGGCAAATCCAATTCGCAGCTCGCTTCGAGTTCTAATCTTCGAAGCGCAGTTCTTCTCAGAATAGGTCCTATATGACTATAGGACCTATTCTTTTGTAATCTCGCCGCCCGCTTCCTGCCACGCTCGCCAACCACCCGCCATCGACCAGACGTTCGTGTATCCCATCTTCTGTAACGTGTCCGACGCAAGCGCTGAACGATAGCCGCCACCGCAGTAGAGAATCAGTTCCGTGTCTTTATCAGGCACGACCGTCTCGATATCTCGTTCGATAATGCCCTTGCCGAGGTGTGTTGCTCCTGCTGCATGCGCAGCCGCAAACTCGTTATCCTCGCGAACATCTATCAGTTTTGTCTCCGGATTCTCCTTCAGGCGGGCTTGAGTTTCAGCCACCGACACTTCTCGAATCCGGCTCTTTGCGTCGTCTACTAACCTTAAAAATCCTTCGGAATGTTTCATAATGTGATCCTTGATTTGTCACTCGGACCAGCCAAGTATGCCGGTTTGGTTAGCCGCTGCCAAACGATTATAATGCCCGGTCTTTTATCGTTTTCATTACCGCTCTGACGAGGGGAAGCTTAAAAAATTGGCGAACGAACAGTTTGACGTAACGATTATCGGCAGTGGACCGGGCGGCTATGTGGCCGCCATTCGCGCCGGTCAATTGGGATTAAAGGCGGCTATAGTCGAAAAAGACAACCGTCTCGGCGGGACTTGCACCCTGCGTGGTTGTATCCCGACGAAGCAGATGTTGATGTCGGCTCACGTTTACGAGCAGATGCAGCACGCGGCTGACTTTGGAGTGCAGGCTTCGGGCATTCAATTGGCTTTTGCCGACGTGCAGAAAAGAAAAGACAAGGTGGTGCTGAAAAACTCGAAGGGCATCGAGTATTTGATGAAGAAGAACAAAGTGACTGTCTTCAAAGGCACCGGAAAACTCGCGCTCCCCGGCAAAGTCGAAATCACCGACGCCGAAGGAAAAAAGCAGACCATCGAAACAAAGAACATCATTATTGCAACGGGTTCTGTAGTGCGGCCGATTCCCGGATTTGAGACAGACGGCCAGCACGTCGTAAACAGTGATCACATTCTCGAATTGAAAGACGTACCGAAGTCGTTGATTGTGATGGGCGCCGGCGCGGTTGGTGTTGAGTTCGCATCGGTCTATTCACGCTTTGGCGCAGAGACGACGATTGTGGAGTTATTGCCGCGCCTCGTGCCGCTGGAAGACGAAGAAGTCTCGAAGGATCTCGAACGTAGCTTCCGCAAACGCGGGATAAAGTCGCAGGTCGATACGAAGCTCGAAAAACTCGAGAAGACTGAAACCGGTGTGCGTGTCACGGGTAAGACGTCGAAGGGCGAAGCGGTCAGTCTCGAAGCAGAGATGTTGTTGGTTGCGGTTGGGCGTATGCCTTACACGCAGGGGCTCGGACTCGAAGGCACGAAGATCAAACTCGAAAAGGGGTTTATTCTCGTGGACGAGTTTCAGCAGACGGCGGAAAAAGGCGTGTATGCGATCGGCGATGTAGTGCCGACGCCCTTGTTGGCTCACCTCGCTTCGAAGGAAGGCATCGTGGCGGTCGAACACCTCGCCGGTAAAAAAGATGTGCGCCCGATCAACTTGCGACTCGTGCCAAACTGCACTTACTGCGATCCGGAAGTCGCTTCGGTTGGTCTAACCGAAGCGAAAGCGAAAGAGCAGGGCTATGACGTTAAGGTCGGAAGGTTTCCGTTCTCAGCATCCGGCAAGGCGCGCATAATCGGCGAAGAAGAAGGATTTGTGAAGATCGTCAGTGAGAAGAAGTACGACGAGATCCTGGGTGTACATATCATTGGACCACATGCGACTGAGTTGATTGCCGAAGCATGTGTGGCCATGCAGCTTGAATCAACTGCCGACGAATTGGGTCGCACGATGCACGCGCATCCGACGGTTTCAGAAGCCGTGATGGAAGCGGCTGAAGGTGTTCACGATCTCGCAGTACACATATAAAGATGGATCAACCCGAAAAATCAGAGCGCGACAAGCGGCGCCGGAGGCGTCCACCGCATTCACGTTTTCAAATGCGCATTAGCACCAAGCATGCGCCGCGCAAAAGTGTCGACGGCAAGCCGCTGAGCTGTGCTACTGAAACCACACTCAAACCTGAGCAGCATCTCGAACTCTACCGTTATCTGAAGCTCACTCGTTTGGTAGAAGAGCGTCTGGTGAATCTCTACCGGCAGACAAAGGTCGTTGGTGGTGTGTTTCGTTCCCTGGGTCAGGAAGCCACGGCCGTGGGAACTGCCTACGCGCTGGAACCACAGGATTTTATTACACCGCTGATCAGAGATCTGGGCGCTGTGCTCGTCAAAGGCATACGCCCGCGCGACATCTTTGCGCAGTACATGGCAAAGGCGTGGGGACCGTCAGGCGGAAAAGATCTCAACATTCACTTCGGCGATATGGAGAAGGGATTTATTGGCCCAATCTCTCACCTCGGCGACATGATTCCGGTTATGACCGGGGTGCTGTTGGGTGGCCGAATGAAAGGGAAGAAATTTGTCGCCGTTGCTTACATCGGCGATGGTGGAATGAGTACTGGCGCTTTTCATGAGGGACTCAACTTCGCGGCCGTGCAGCGACTGCCTTTGATCGTTGTCGCTGAACACAACCGGTACGCTTACTCAACACCCACCAGTTTGCAAACCGCAGTGAAAGATCTCGCCGAGAAGGCTGCGGGTTACGGAATTCCCGCGCACATCGTCGACGGCAACGACGTTGTTGCTTGTTACGAGGTTATGAAACACGCAGCTGATTACGCGCGACGCGGTGGCGGTGCAGTTTTGATTGAAGCGAAGACGTATCGTCGCAAGGGACACGCGGAACACGACGATCAGCGCTACGTTGCTGAGGGAGAGATTGAGTGGTGGGAGAAGAATAACGATCCAGTGGATCGTTACGAGCTTTACCTGCTGGAATGTAATTTGGCGACAAAAGAGAAGCTCGAAGAGATCACGGCGGACGTGATTCGCGAGATCGACGAGGATTGCGCCTGGGCAGAATCTTCACCAATGCCCGAGGCCGAGCAGGCGGCGTACGGAGTCTTTGACAACAACATCGTCCCGCCCGCATTTAGACCAAAAGTACTGGAGGGGTAATGACACTTAAACCAGCCAACTACAAGTACCGACCTACCGAAGGTACCTCACTTACCGGAGGAAAAGAGATGGGATATGTTCATGCGGAGATCGAGCTAATAAGCGAATATGATGTTCTGCGAAGTTATGAAGGTCTTTTGCCGGA
>DASTVU010000561.1:0-2577 GCA_035758935.1 Pyrinomonadaceae bacterium
GGCATCATCAAAAACAAAAGCTGCATGCGACTCTTGAACGCATCCACCAGTGTTGCCGTATCGACGTTCGCTAATTTATCACCATCGAATTCACCTTCAGTGATCGCGATTTCACGACGGCGTGCAGCGTTTGTTGTAAACGTCGCCTCAAACGCGCGATCGAAGTCGAGATTCTCCGCCATCAGTGTCTGAAACCGGTTGCACACGCGATAAGCTTCAATCACCTCATTGCGCTGACGGACTCTCGTCTGACTGAACGCGAGCGACGCGCACGACAACACAACCACGCCTGCACAAATCAATTTCTTGCTTGAGTAGTGAGACATGCTCAGACAGGACGGAGCGCGCTTTTGACGAGCTTCTTCTTCAAATCGACGTAGCCTTGTTCACCAGCAACCAGATCTCCCAACACTCGCTTCACGCCTCGGTGCCCGCGCGCGAATTCGATCATGCGTTCAGTGAAAGGCGCACCCCAGAAGTTGCCGTAAAAGCGACGGCGCATTTGCGCTGCCCGTCGCAACTCGGCGCCAAAGTCTTTTCTCCAACTCTTTTCATATGAAAGTGGCGCTCGGCTCAAATAAGCTTCAGCAAATAGCTCGGCCGATCGCAGCGCATAATAGATGCCTTCACCCGTCACCGGATCAGCAAAGCCTGCTGCATCGCCGAGCAAGGCCCAATCGTCGCCGCAAACTGTTCTGCCGTCCCACGTCTTTGCGCTTAATCCTGGAATGCGCGCGGCATAACGTTCAGCAGATGCACGCAGAGGCTTCTCAATGTCAGGTGCGCCTGTATCGGCCTGCCAGAAGTTTACCTTTCGGCCTTCACACTGCAGGTAATAACCGATCATGAACCGCCACAGCAGTTGATCCAACGGCTCGTGCTCGAAAGTATCCTGCGTGGTCGCGATGCCGAAAGAAATATGATCGGGGCGCGGAAAGGCCCAGGCGTAACCGACCCAACGAGGGAGAAAAGCAACGACGGTCGGAGCGACATTGTTCGCCGGCAACGGCGCACGATAGCCAAAAGCGACTTCCATATCCGATGGCTGTAATGGACCAGCGAGCTTTTTCGCAATTCCGCTGTTGGCGCCATCTGCTGCCACCAGAAACGAGCCGGTCCACTCGGATCCATTATCATTTCTTAGCCGCCAACCGGACTCGGTTCTGGTCGTTTTTCTGGCGGAGATCTTCTCGGGAATGACACGAGCCCCGGCCTCACGCGCGCGGTCGCGCAAGTAACTGTCAAACGCAACACGCGAATAGATCGCGAATGGTTCATCCAATACGAGGTGAAGTCGCTTGCTCGTTGGAGAATACAAGTCGAGTTCAGTGATAGTCCGGCCGACGGCGTTCAGCAACTGCGGCCACGCTTTCAAAGCTTTGGCAGTGACACCTCCGCCACAAGCCTTCGGTTCACCTTCCGGACGCCCATCAAAGAGCGCGACCCGCGCGCCGTTCTTTGCGAGCAATTCCGCCGCGAACGAACCCGCAGGTCCTGCGCCAACAATCAATAGATCGTATCGATCAAGCGACATAAGGTTTTGCGTCTTTGCGTGAATACCGCGTGGCGTTAGAATACCAGTCGTTCCCTCCAAATGACGAAAGGCACACAATGACTCAGCCCAGTTGCCTGGTCTTTTCCGGCATTGCACCGCATCCGCCCATCATGGTGCCGGAAGTCGGACGCGAATCGATCGCGAGTGTCGTCGATTCGATTGAGGCAATGGCGGAGCTCACCAAACGAGTCGTCAACAGTGGCGCCGAGACGGTAATCCTGATATCGCCGCACGCGCCTTTGGAAGTCGACTCGTTTGTCGCATACGAAGGACCGACTGTCACCGCTGACTTCTCAAATTTCAGCGCACCGGAGATATCGTTTACGGCACCCGTAGATGAAGGGCTGCTATGTGCGATCACAAAGGCTGCGGCGTCGCAAGGCTATAAAGTTAGCATGCTGAGCGCCCACGATCTCGATCACGGCATTGCAGTTCCGCTTTACTTCCTACAACGCAACGGCTTTCGCGGCAGTGTTGTGACACTCGGCTACAGCTTCTTATCGAATGACGATCATTTACGCTTTGGATCCTGCATCAGAAACGCTGTCGACGAAGTAGGTCGTCGCGTTGCTTTCATTGCGAGTGGCGACTTGAGTCACCGGCTCCAGCTACGCGCTCCTGCGGGCTACAATCCCGATGCCCACGTTTTTGACGACCAGGTTGTAGACGCGCTGCGTTCGAATGTGCCACAGCGAATCGTCGAGATAGACTTCAACTTGCGCAAGCTGGCGGGTGAATGTGGTTATCGCTCTATGCTGGTTGCCATTGGAGCCTGCTCTAATCTGCCGCTGTCGTGCGAAGTGTTGAGTTACGAAGCGCCTTTTGGCGTAGGCTATCTGGTAGCCCAACTCACTAACCAGACTGAGCATTCAGGTGCTGCGGCGGTTCCCGCTCTCGCACGGAGCGCGGTCGAAACGTTCATCCGCTCCGGAAATGTTCTCGCCCCGCCGGAATCGACTCAGGGATTCTTAGCCTCACCTGCGCCATGCTTTGTTTGTCTCAAAACTCTAGATGGTGAATTG
>DASTVU010000562.1:0-3835 GCA_035758935.1 Pyrinomonadaceae bacterium
TCGCCCTCACGCCCACGTGGAATGAAACGGCTTACTACGCTGACTACGTTTTGCCGATGGGAGTCGGATCGGAACGACACGATCTTCATTCGTACGAGACACACGATTCGCAGTGGCTCGGCTTCCGCCAGCCGGTGATGAAAGCGGCGCGCCAACGCAACGGCGAAACTATCGACGATACGCGCAAAGTGAATCCGGGCGAGGTTTGGGAAGAGAACGAGTTCTGGCTCGAGTTGACGTGGCGTATCGATCCGGACGGGAGTCTCGGCATTCGACAATACGCGGAGTCGAAAAAGAATCCCGGCACACGACTCGGTATCGATGAGTATTACGAATGGATATTCGAAAACTCAGTTCCTGGTCTACCCGAACGTGCCGCGACGGAAAACCTGACGCCACTCGAATTCATGCGTCGCTACGGCGCGTTTGAAGTCAAAGAAAAGATTGGACGAGTTTACGAAGAGACAGTTCCAGCGACTGAACTGGACGATCTGCGTGAGGATCGTTTCGGGAGAGTTTTTACACGCGCGGCAAAACCCGCAGGACCAAATATCGTTCCGCTACCGCTTCCTGATGGTGACGAAGACGGACGCCGTCTGGCCGGTGTCAACGTCGACGGCAGCGTCAAGCGCGGTTTTCCAACACCGAGCGGACGATTGGAGTTTTACTCTTCAACGTTGAGCAACTGGGGTTGGCCCGAACTCGCAATTCCGACTTACTTCAAGAGTCACGTTCACAAAGACAATCTCGAAGCAGGACAAACGATCCTGATCTCGACGTTTCGGCTCGCAGTACAGATTCACACGCGCAGCGCGAATGCGAAGTGGCTCGACGAGATCGCGCACACGAATCCGCTCTGGATTCATCCGTCACATGCCGCGAAGCTCAACGTGCGCACCGGCGATCTCGTGCGCGTTGAAACTGAGATTGGTTACTACGTCGTGCCGGCGTGGGTGACGGAGGGCATTCGTCCGGGCATCGTTGCGTGTAGTCACCACATGGGACGTTGGAAACTAACCGACGAAGGTCAACGACAGTTGATGGCGACGGTGAAGTTAGACCAGAAGGGAACCGAGTGGTCGCTGAAGCGCGAGAAAGGCATTGAACCTTACGAGTCTGCCGACCCGGACACGTTGCGCATCTGGTGGAAAGATGCAGGCGTTCACCAGAACATGACTTTTCCGGTGCATCCGGATCCGATCTCGGGAATGCACTGCTGGCATCAGGCTGTGCGGGTACGCGCGGCTGAGCCGGACGATCGGCCCGGTGATATTTTTGTCGACACGCAGAAATCACGCGAGGTTTATAAGAAGTGGCTGGCGATGACGCGTCCCGCTGATAAGTTTTCGCCAGACGGCACACGCCGCCCTTACTGGATGCTCCGTCCGTTGAAACCGGCGAGAGAGTTCTATAATCTGCCCGAATAGACCTTTGGTTTTTGTACTTAATACTTGGCGCTTCTGGTCAAAACAAAGTACAAAGCACCAAGCTCAAAGGACAATTGAATGTTCTTCAAACAATTCTATCTTGCCTGCCTGGCCCACGCTTCGTACCTGATCGGTTCGGATGGCGAAGCTGCGGTCGTCGACCCGCAACGCGATGTTGATGAGTATCTGCAAGAAGCAGCAGCGCAGGGACTCGAAATCAAGTACGTGATCGAAACGCACCTGCACGCTGATTTTGTCAGCGGCCACCAGGAGATCGCCGCGCGCACAGGAGCACGGATCATCTTCGGTGAGAAAGCAGGCGTTGAGTTTGAGCATCAAGCCGTGCGTGATGGTGAAGAACTCAAGATGGGCAAAGTGGTATTGCGGTTTATCGAAACACCCGGCCACACGCCGGAAGGAATCTGCGTACTCGTCACTGATACCGAAGCCCCTAACCAGCCACAGAAACTGTTAACCGGCGACACGCTCTTCATCGGCGATGTCGGTCGTCCGGATCTCGCGGGCGGAAAAGGTTACACGCCACAAATGATGGCTGAAATGATGTACGACAGCCTTCACGGAAAACTGCTCAAGCTGCCCGACGAAGTCGAGGTTTATCCAGCCCACGGCGCCGGTTCGATGTGCGGTCGCAACATGTCGAAAGAAACGTCGTCGACCATCGGCGAGCAACGCAACTTCAATTACGCGCTGAAGCCGATGAGCAAAGAAGAGTTTGTAACGATGATGACGGCGGATCTTCCCGAAGCTCCCGTCTACTTTCCGAGAGACGCTGAAATTAATCGGTCAGGCGCACGCGGACTTTCCGAGTTACAACCACCACAAGCGTTAACACCGCAACAAGTTCTTCAGTTTCAGGAACAGGGCGACGTTCTGCTCGACGTTCGATCCGCCGCGGATTTCGGCGCCGGGCACGTTCCGAGTTCAGTGAATATCGGACTCGGCGGACAGTTTGCGATGTGGGCCGGCAGCTTGATCCCATTGAATGCCGCGATTGTGATCATTGCCGACACTGGCGCCCAGGTTGATGAGTCCGTCGTGCGACTGGCTCGTGTCGGAATCGAGAATGTAAAAGGTTATCTCGAAGGCGGCGTTCAGAGTTGGCGCGATGCTGGATTGCCGGTCGAAACGATTCCGCAGTTGAGTGTGGCTGAGTTGAAAGAACAGATGGCGAACAGCGAACTGCAAATCGTGGACGTGCGGCGCCCGGGTGAATATGTTAATGGTCACGTGCCGCGCGCGCTCAATGCTCCGCTGGCGAGTCTCGATAAGAGTCTTGGACCGTTACCACTTCAGAAAAATAAGCCAACAGCAGTGATTTGCGCCGGTGGATACCGGTCGAGCGCGGCGGCGAGTTTGCTGCAGAAACAAGGGTTTTCAAATCTCCTCAATGTATCCGGCGGTACGGGAGCGTGGGTCAACGCCGGGTATCCCGTGGAACAATAATGGGAATTGCCAATTGCCGATTGCCGATTGCCAATTTTTTCGGCTTCAGCCAAAGGATTGAATCGGGCAATTGGCAATCGGCAATTGGCAATCGGCAATAATGAAACTACTCATCGCAATAGGCATCATTGTGGTTGCCACGATTCACGGCTACGGCGCAGCGTGGCTCGCAATCTGGATGCTTTTCCACCCGTATAAATCAGTCAAACTCCTTGGCATCACGGTCTGGCCGCAGGGGATGATTCCCCGGCATCGGGAAAAACTGGCCCAATCCATCGGCAACGCCGTCGGCAACGAACTCGTTTCACAACAAACGGTGTTCGATGCCCTCTTCGAAACCAGTTTCTTTCAACGCAAGGTAGAAGACTTCGTCGGCGGTTACACAAACGAGCTGCTCGCTCGTGTGTATCCATCGTTCATCGACGCGTTGCCGGCGCAGGCGCGTGCGCCGATTCTCGATACGATTTCCGCGCTTCAGTTCCGGCTCGCCGAATACATCGCCGAGATGTTGAGGAGCGAAGAGACCGCTAATGCGATCGAGCACTTCGTAGATAAGCAAGTAGACGAGTTACTCGAACGTCGTTTCGATGAGATGGTCAGTGACAAGTCACTCGACCGGGCGCTTAGCTTCATTGAAGAGCAATTACAACGACTCCTCACCACTGACGGATTCGAAGCGAAGGTGCACGAGTTTATCTCGGGACGCCTGGACGATCTCGCCCTAAGCAACGCAACACTCGCAGAGACATTCACGCCAGAAACAATCTCCTTCATCAAAGATCGTATCGATCAGCAAGTTCCTCCGATCGTTCATCAACTGGCCGACATCGCAACGAGCCAGAGCACCAGCAAACGAATCGGCGGCTTGATAAAACTCGAAGTAGACCAGTATTACGAGCAACTTTCGCTCATCAAGAAGATCTTCATCTCGCGCGAACGCATTC
>DASTVU010000563.1:0-6979 GCA_035758935.1 Pyrinomonadaceae bacterium
TAGGCGCGGATCGGATTCG
Organism: Pyrinomonadaceae bacterium; assembly: GCA_035758935.1. Lineage (GTDB taxonomy): Bacteria > Acidobacteriota > Blastocatellia > Pyrinomonadales > Pyrinomonadaceae > PSRF01. Next base: position 20 of record DASTVU010000563.1, read on the forward strand.
CGTTGTTCGGCAATTGCTGACTGAGAGTTTGTTGCTGGCCACAGTTGCCGGAGTGCTGGGAGCTGCTTTGGCGTATGCGAGTTTTACTTTTCTCCAGGGACTCATTCCGGAGCAGATGGCTCTGTCAGCGAGTCTGAAACTCGACGTTCGCATTCTTGTCTTCACGCTTGGGATCTCGATCATCACCGGAGTCGTCTTTGGACTCGTGCCTGCGCTTCAGGCCGCGAAGTTTGATCTGAACGATGCACTAAAGCAGAGCAGCACACGCGCAACTGCGAGCAGCCGGCTGCGCAGCACCCTGATCGTTTTTGAAGTTGCACTTTCGATCGTGCTGCTGGTTGGTGCTGGTCTGTTAATTCAAACCCTCTTTCAACTCTTCCGGCAGTATTCAGTGCTTGAACCGGACAAGGTTCTGACTATGCGCACGATCCTGCCACGCGAAAAATACAAAGAGCTGCAAGTGCGCGACAACTTCTATCAGCAGGTGCTGCAACGCGTCGCGCATCTGCCGGGTGTTGCGTCTGCGGGTTACAGCACGTCGGTGCCGATTTCCTGGAAAGGCGGTTCCAGCGGCTTCTATCCGGAAGGGATCAAGAGCCCCATTCCGGGTATGTCTTATGACGCTATTCATCGCCAGGTCAGTGCTGACTATCTGCAGACAATGCACATCCAGTTGCATCAGGGCCGTTACTTCGACAATCGCGATAATGCGCAGTCAATGAATGTCGCGATCATCAACGAAACGATGGCGCGTCAATATTGGCCAGGCGAGAATGCACTCGGCCGTCGCTTCAAGATCGGGGATCCTGACGACGCCACGCTGCCGTGGATACAGATAGTTGGCATCGTTGCAGACATTCGGCAGATGGGACTCGATGAGCCAGTGAAGGCCGAGATGTATCTGCCGTACCAGCAAATCGATCATCCGTGGTTCATGCCGCGTGATCTCGCTATTCGGACGAACGGCGATACGTCGAATCTGGTGGGTTCAGTGCGGCAGATCATTCGTGAAGTCGATCCGGACCAGCCGATTTCGAATGTCGCGACGATGGAAGAAGTGCTTGGCACCGAGGCCGCACAGCGACGCATGGGAATGATCATGCTCGTTGGATTTGCCCTGCTGGCGTTGTTGCTCGCTTCGCTCGGCATTTACGGTGTGCTCGCTTACTTCGTCACGCAACACACAAGCGAGATCGGTGTGCGACAAGCGCTTGGTGCGACTCCGCGCGACATTCTGTTTCTGGTGTTGAAGAAGGGAATGGGATTGACGCTCCTGGGCGTGGCGATCGGGCTTGCGAGTGCGTTTGCGCTAACGCGTCTCATGAGTTCGTTGCTGTTTGGAGTGAAGGCGTCTGATCCGTTGACGTTTGTGGCGGTGCCGGTGTTGCTCGCAGTTGTGGCACTGCTGGCTTGTTACATTCCCGCGCGTCGCGCGACGAAGGTCGATCCGCTCGTGGCGCTGCGGTACGAGTGAAAGGCTATCCACAGATTACACAGATATTTTCTGCGTAGTCTGTGGATGGATTGATGATCATGAACACACTCATCCAGGATCTTCAATACGGTTTTCGAATGCTGGCGAAGCACAAGAGCGTCACCGCGATTGCGGTGTTAACGCTCGCGCTCGGCATCGGCGCAAACACCGCGATCTTCAGTGTCGTGAATGCAGTGTTGCTGAATCCGCTGCCGTACAGAGAGCCCGATCGGCTCGTCGCTCTGTGGGAAAACGCACCGGGCCACGGTCGCTGGCGCGCTTCACCCGCAAACTTTTTTGATTGGAGGAGACAGAACACAGTATTCGAAGACGTTGCAGCGTTCGGGCAGAACTCAATGACGTTCACGGGAATTGGCGAACCCGAGCAATTGACTGGTACACGCGTGAGTTCCGGATACTTCGCAGTGGTTGGCGTCGAGCCGCTCGTGGGTCGCGCTTTCGCAAACGAAGAGTACGAGCCAGGGAAAGGACAAGTTGTCATCCTGGGCAACGCGTTTTGGCAACGACGCTTTGGCGGAGACAAGAGCATCGTCAATCGCGTGATCACCCTTAATGGATCCAGTTATACGGTTGTCGGAGTGATGCCGCCTGGTATTTATCCTGTTTCCCCGACAACATCCGGACGCCTCATTTTCGAGGAGCAAAAACAGAACTTCTGGCTGCCGATGTCGTTCACTGCGCAGTGGGCCGCAGCGCGATCGGCGCACGTACTTGGCGTCGTGGCGCGCCTCAAGCAGGGCGTCACGATTCAGCAAGCCACCAACGAAATGAACGCGATCGGTGCTCGACTCGAACAGGAACATACCGCGAATCGAGGCGAGGGAATCATTGTCAGCCAATTTATGAGTGAGGTAGTCGGAAATGTCAGACCGGCGCTGTTGACGTTGTTAGGCGCCGTTGCTCTCGTGTTGTTGATTGCATGTGCCAACGTCGCTGGTCTGTTATTGGCCCAACATGCGGGGCGCAGTAAAGAGATAGCGATTCGCGCGGCTTTAGGTGCAGGTCGAGCGCGACTTGCGCGGCAGTTTTTCATCGAAGGGTTGTTGCTGTCATTTTTTAGCACTGTGATTGGTCTCGCGATCGCAGCGTTTGGCACGAAGGTGCTGTTGCAGTTTGTTCCAGCGGGAGTTCCACGTCTTGCACAAGTGAATCTTGACTGGCAAGTGCTGGGCTTCACGATGTTAATTTCGCTCGGCACCTGTTTGATTTTTGGTCTGGCGCCGGCATGGCAGTCTTCGAAAACTGACTTGCACAATGCGCTCGAACAAAGCGGGCGAACGTCAGGACCAGGAGCGAGCAAATTAAGATTCCGGCAGGGACTGGTTGTATTTCAGGTGAGCATTGCAATGATGCTCGTGATTGGCGCGGGCCTGTTGATTAAGAGTTTTTGGTTACTGCAGCGAGTCGATCCCGGTTTTCGATCAGAAGGAGTGTTATCGGCCGAGCTCACTCTCCCTGCCTCTACGTATTCCCGCGACCAGATAAACAATTTTCATAAACAGTTACTGGAGCGGATTTCTGCTGTACCGGGAGTGAAGAGTGCAACTATCGCTTATGACCATCCGCTGGATTCGAACTGGCTCGATTCGTTTGAGATTGAGGGTCGAGTTACGCCGCCGGAAAGTCGATCGCAGTCCGCTAACTTCATTCCGGTTGGACCCGATTACTTCGATACTGTTGGCGTGCAACTTGTAAGCGGAAGAATATTTACGCCACAGGATGATCAAGATCATCCGGGCGTTGCGATTGTCAACGAGGCCTTCGTCAGGCATTACTTCCCCGGCGAAAAAGCGCTTGGTCAACGAATGAAGCCAGGACCACCGGGAAGAATCTGGAGAGGCCAGAAGCTGACTTCGTTTGAGATCGTCGGTATTGTGCGCGACGTCAAGTTTGCCGGTCTCGAAGCGCCTTCAGAACCGGCGTATTACCTGCCGGCATCCCAGGCACCACTGGAAGACATGATGATCCTGGTGCGCACCACAATCGATCCGCTTTCGATTGTCGGTGCCGTGCGTGGCGCTGTTCTCTCGATCGATCCAAATCAACCGATATCGAATATCAGCACACTCGATAAAGTTGTTGACGACAGCATTGCACCGCGCCGTCTCAACATGCTTTTGATGGGGTTGTTTGGTGGGCTCGCGATGCTGCTTTCGGCAGTCGGTATTTATGGACTGTTGTCACATGCAGTGACGCAACGCACGCAGGAGATGGGAATCCGCATGGCGCTCGGCGCGCAGGTCGGCGACGTGCTGAAGCTCGTGTTGCGGCAGGGCATGAAGCTCGCCATTGCCGGCGAAGTGATTGGTCTCGTAGGCGCGTTTGCATTAACGCGTTTGATGCGCGGGTTGTTGTTTGGTGTGACGCCTAATGACGCGACGACGTTTGTTGTCGTCGCCGGTGTGCTGGCAGTCGTGGCTCTCTTGGCCTGTTACGTCCCCGCGCGCCGCGCGACGAAGGTCGATCCACTCGTGGCGCTGCGGTATGAGTAGGTCCTAAAGGACGTATAAAAATGCAAACGTTGCTCAACGATCTGCGCTACGGCGCGAAGATGCTTTGGAAGAGTAAGGGGGTGACGCTGATCGCGGTGATTTCGCTCGCCGTTGGTATTGGCGCCAACTCTGCGATCTTCAGTCTCATCAACTCCATCTTCCTGCGCCCGCGGCCGATATCGCGTCCGGCCGAGGTCGTTGAACTTTACGTGGGTGAAGGTGAACAGCCTTACCAGAGCACCTCATATCCGAGCTATCTCGAGCTGCGCGATCGCAACGACGTCCTGTCTGAGCTCGCAGCGTACAGCAATCAGCAGTTTATGCTCGGCGGCGCCGCTGAAGTCGAACCCGTTTGGGGCGAAGCGGTATCTGGAAATTACTTTGACGTGTTAGGCGTAGCAGCGCAAAAGGGGAGAACTTTTGCATCCGATGAAGATCTCGTGCCGCGTCAGAAGCCGGTCGCAGTTATCTCACACAGTTTGTGGCAGAGACGATTCAACTCCGATCCTGAAGTCATCGGCAAGACCATTACTCTCAACGACCAGCAATTAAGTGTGATCGGAGTCGCACCGCCGCAATACACGGGCATGATCCGCGGTCTCTCAGCCGAGATCTGGGTTCCGCTGATGATGATGCCGGCGTTGGATTCCAGTGGAGATTTAGTTCTAACGCGGCTCAGTCGCGGTCTCGTACTCGTCGGCAGGCTAAAGCCGGAGACAACTCTCACCCACGCGCGAGCTCGTTTTGATCTGCTCACGCGCGACATGCAAACGGCCTATCCGGAAGAATGGATGTCGAAAGAATCTTCGGGACAGGTGCGCGCCTCGGCAATCACAGTGCTGCCTGAGAGTGAAACGCGTATTCATCCGACAGCACACTCAGCCGCATACGCCGTGTTTGGCCTCGTGTTTGTCATCGTCAACCTGGTGCTACTCATAGCCTGTATCAATCTCGCGAGCATGTTGCTTGCTCGCGCGGTGACTCGGCGCCGGGAGATCGCGGTGCGTCTTGCGATCGGAGCCAGTCGCTTTCGCATCGTTCGACAACTACTTACTGAGAGCGTGTTGCTTTCGTTGATTGCCGGTGCTGCCGGAATACTGCTTGCCGTGTGGTTGCTCAACTTGTTGGTTACGTTCATGCCCGCTTTGCCGGAAGGTGTTCGTGTCGCTCTCGATCTTCGACTCGACTGGCATGTTGTGCTTTACACGATCACGTTTTCAACCATCACCGGAATATTTTTCGGGCTCGCGCCTGCTTTGTTCAGTTCCAAAGCTGATGTGTCAACTGTTTTGAAAGACGACTCCAGTTTCGCCGGTCTGTCGCGCAAGTCGCGCGGGCGTCAGGCGTTGGTGGTGGCCCAGGTTGCCTTTTCGTTGTTGCTTCTGGTCGGCGCCGGTTTGGTTTTACGGAGTTTGGAAAAGATTCGACCAACGCGAGTGGGTTTCAGTTCGGAGAACCTGCTCGTCGCGCCGGTAGCTCTGAACCCTGAGAGATACGATCGCGTGAAAGCTCACGAGTTTTACCGTCAAGTGTCTGAGCGAGTTGGTGCGTTGCCGGGGGTGCAAGCAGTGACTCTAGTGGATGCAATTCAGGGCGGGTTCCTTGGAAGCGCGCGTAGCACTACGGAGGTCGAAGGATACCAGGCACGAGCGGGTGAGGATCTACAAATAGATGCCTTCACTGCCGGGCCACACTATTTCACCAACATGAAGATTCCGGTGGTGCAAGGCAGGGAGTTCGACGAGCGTGATCGTGACGGTGCGCCGTGCGTGGCCGTGATCAATGAAGCCTTTGTGCAAAAATACTTCGCCGGTAGAGCCGCGCTCGGAAAACACCTTACCAAGTTTGGCAGCACCGATGATGGTCAAGTGCGCAAGGAACCGTGTGAGATTGTCGGCGTAGTTCGTGACGACGCGTGGCAGTCGTTCCAGAAAGAGCTGCGTCCTTTCTTTACCCTCGCGCTGCTGCAATCAAATAGAAAGCGCACCACGATGCTGGTTAGCACAACCGGAGATCCAGGGAATCTGCTCACACCGGTGCGCAATACTATTCGCGAACTCGATTCGAGAATTCCCCTCTCGGATGTGCAAACGTTGAATGAGTATTTCGCCGTCGGACTTTATCCGTTTCGAATCCTCGCGGTGTTGATGGGCGCTTGCGGTGTGATGGCCTTGCTGCTGGCTTCCCTGGGTATCTACGGAATCATTTCGTATTCCGTGGCGCAACGCACGCGCGAGCTCGGCATTCGCATAGCACTGGGCGCATTGAGTAAAGACATTTTGAAAATGGTGATTTGGCAGGGAATGTTCCTGGTCGTCGCTGGACTGGGAGTGGGTTTGTTGTTGTCGATCGCGCTGACGCGTGTGTTGACCAGTTCGTTACTTGAACTGGAACTTCCGTTCCCGGTTAGTGCAACTGATCCGCTGACGTTTGCAAGCGTGACGATGTTGCTAGCGCTTGTGGCGCTGATTGCTTGTTTTATTCCAGCGCGAAGAGCGACGGAGATTGACCCGATAGAAGCATTGAGATACGAGTAATCTGTGGATAAGGGGAGGGTTGGATGAATACATTTTGGCAGGACATCCGTTATGGCGCGAGAATGTTGCTCAAGAATCCCGGCATCACGATCAATGTGATCATTGCCCTTGCACTCGGCATCGGCGCGAACACCGCGATCTTCAGTGTCGTGAATGCAGTGCTGATTCGTCCGCTGCCTTATCCGGAATCCGAGCGGCTCATATTTCTCAACGAAAAGAGTCCTGTGCTCGACGAGATGTCGATTTCCTATCCAAACTTCCTGGACTGGCGCGCTCAGAATCAAACGTTTGAAAAAATGGGTGTCTACAATCGCGCGAGTTACAACCTGACCGGCACCGGCGAAGCGGAACGGATCGTCACGGGTCAGGTGTCAGCGGATCTGTTTTCCGTTCTGCGTGTCAATGCTGCACAAGGCCGCGTCTTTACAAACGAAGA
>DASTVU010000564.1:0-5133 GCA_035758935.1 Pyrinomonadaceae bacterium
TGACGGAGTCGGTTCTGGCGCAACCTTTATTTTTAAGCTCGACCTCGCGCCGACAGGCAAAGTTGCATCAGAAACGGTGGACAAGAAACGTCATTCGCTCGAGGGACTCGACGTTCTTATCGTCGAAGATTCACCGGATACGCTAACGCTTCTGAGCACGATCTTCCGGCGCGAAGGTGCAAACGTAACCACCGCAGCATCAGCCAGCGAAGCACTTGCGCGTGCAGTCGACAAGCGTCCGCACATCATAATCTCAGATATAGGCATGCCTGAAGTTGACGGCTACCAACTCCTCGAACAACTTCGCATCCTCCCCGGCCTCGGCGACGTCCCAGCCATCGCCATCTCCGGCTATGCCAGCGAAGAAGATCGCGAGCGCGCCCTCGCCGCCGGCTACCTCGCCCTCGTGCCGAAACCCATCGACGTCGACACCCTCTTCAGTCTCATCCAGGACCTCAAAGCCCCGGCTGTGTAAGCTCCGAAATCCGCGGTATCCGTGGCTAAATGCCACTCAGTATTACAGTTGACAAAATCGCAATTGTAACTATAATGGTTACAAAAACGGCGGCCCGAGTTCCCCGAATAGATTTGATATGTCGACAAACAGCAGGTTTGCGGTTGCAGTTCATGTTTTGAGTTTGATGGCCTGGTCAGGCGAAGAACCCCTTAAATCAGAACAGGTTGCAGAAAGCGTCAACACAAATCCGGTCGTGATACGGCGCATTTTGAAGGAATTGGCCGAAGCGGGCTTAGTTGTGTCTCAAACTGGTTCGCTCGGCGGTTCAAGGTTGGCAAATGATGCCGCCAAAACGACCTTACTGGACGTGTATCAGGCACTCGAATACGGAGGTGTCTTTTCGTTGCACAGGCAACCTCCCAGTCGAGACTGTCCCGTTGGCGTGAATATTGAGACTGTTCTCGGAGATGTGTTGTTAGAGGTTGATTCTGCGGTTGAGCGAGTGTTGCAAAACATAACCATTCACGATGTCGTGCGCCGATTGAAACCCTGCGGCAGCGCTACCGCATCGAAGACACTAGGGAAGAACGGCAAGAATGGGAAGGCGAAACCGTTCAACGAGAAGCAAATAAATTTGCCGCCGTTGCGAGCAAAGAATCGGGGTAACGGGTCCTCGGAATTGCGTAAATAAACCGCGAGAAAGGAATATCAATTTGTCCAGGCTTGAAAAAGATCAAAGCGGTATCGAGCTCATGAATTCGGTAAAAGGCGAGTTCGTCAACCTCAGTGAGGAACTGACCGACGATGCCGTGTCGATTGAAGATATCGACGAGGTGCTGCAAACGCTCGAACGAGCGACCAGTAGTGAAACCGAGATCGAGGAGCCTTTGATCGAGGAATCCTCGTCTGTGGTCGAGTCCGAGGAAGGTATGAGCGAAGAGGTCGAGCTCGACCTCTCAGCCGGCGAGATGGATAAAACGTCGGACCCGATTCGCGTGTACATGCGCGAGATGGGTGTAGTGCCGTTGTTGACGCGCGAGCAGGAAGTGTCGATCGCCAAACGCATCGAGCGCGGTCAGAAACGCGCTGAAAAGGCAATTGCACGCTCGCCGATCGCCGTAGTCGAACTGTTCAGGATTGGTGATGAACTGGCTGCAGGCGCACTCAACATTCGCGACGTAGTCGCTTTCTCGGATCAAATGGAGACCGAGGAACACGAGGATCGCAGTGAAGAGTATTTGCAGTGGACCATCGAAGGGCTCAACAACATTCGACAACTCTACAAGCGAGGCTTGAAGGAGTTTGAGAAGTTTGCCGACGAACTGAAAATATCGCGAGGCAAGCGTTCCAAAAAACTGCTGCGCTACCGTCGCAAGCTGGCGCGCACGCGTTTGGAGATTGCCACGGAGATTAGAAGTCTGCACCTGAAAGAAGCGGCGCGACAGCGACTCATCGCCGCTATCGGCGCAGTGCACAAGGAAACGCGTACTCTTGAACGTGAGATTGATGCGAATAACGAAAAACTAAAGCGCAAAGGCGTGAAGGCCGACAAGGCGAAGGAATACCGAAAGCACATCGCGACAGCGCGCAAGCGTTTGAAGGAGATCGAAGCTGAACATCACCTGTCGCCGCTTGAAATCAAACGATCGCATCAGATGATTGCGATCAGCGAAGCGCAAACAGCACAGGCGAAGCATGAGTTGACTGAAGCGAACCTGCGTCTGGTGGTGTCGATCGCGAAGAAGTATCAGAACCGTGGTTTGCAATTCCTTGATTTGATTCAGGAAGGCAATCTGGGTCTGATGAAGGGCGTTGACAAGTTTGACTGGCGACGTGGTTATAAGTTTTCAACTTATGCCACCTGGTGGATTCGTCAGGCCATCACGCGCGCGATTGCCGATCAGGCACGCACCATTCGTATACCGGTGCACATGATCGAAGTAATCAACAAGCTCAAGAACACCTCGCGTGAGTTGGTCCGCGAGCTTGGCCGCGAACCTACGACTGAAGAGATCGCGAAGAAGATGGATACTTCGGTAGACAAGGTTCGCAAGGCGCGAAAGTTGATGCAGGATCCGATTTCGCTGGAAACGCCGATTGGCGAGAACGGCGATTCGCAGCTGGGCGACCTGATCGAAGACAAGTCGAGCGAGAGCCCGGCGGCGCGCGTCATCACGTCAAATCTGCGTGAGATCGCCGGCGACGTGTTACAGACCTTGAGTCCGCGTGAAGAACGTGTGATTCGTCTGCGGTTTGGTCTCGACAACGGCGGTCACGAGCGGACGCTGGAAGAAGTCGGGCAAAACTTCAACGTCACGCGTGAGCGCATTCGACAAATCGAAGCGAAGGCATTGCGCAAACTGCGTCATCCGTCGCGTGCGCGATTACTGAAGAATTTCCTCGAAGGCGAGGGGCAGTAACTTTTAAAGATTAGGAATCTAGGAGCGACTAATAATGAGTGAACATGTGAAGGAAGTGAGCGATAGCTCGTTTGAAAAAGACGTACTGACATCCGCCAAACCGGTGCTGGTTGATTTCTGGGCGGAATGGTGTGCCCCTTGTCGTATGCTGGCGCCGACTGTTGCGGCAGTTGCGGAACATTATGGCGATAACGCGAGCGTGGTGAAATTGAACGTGGACGACAACCCTTCAACCGCACAACGTTACGGCATCAAAGGCATTCCCACCCTCATTCTTTTCCGGGAGGGCAAGGAAGTCGAACGCGTGGTTGGTGCGACCAGTAAAGAGTCAATCACGAGAATGATCGAGAAGTACGTGGCCGTCAAAGCTTAGTGTTTTGGATAAGTGTAGTGTGTAGGCCGGATCCATCGGGTCCGGCCTTTTTCTTTGTTCTCGATAGTGGTATGTGCTTTTTGTGCCTCTTTGTGGCTAAAATGAAGCCGCATGGAACAGACGAAGCCTACACGTCTCATCGTCGGTATTACCGGTGCGACTGGAACCATCTTTGGTGTGCGACTATTGCAGATGCTGCATGGCTCCGGTGTTGAGACACACCTCGTGGTAAGTAAGTGGGCGGCGCGAACGCTTACTCATGAAACTCCGCATTCATTGCAATACGTACAAAGCCTCGCGACGCAGAGTTATGGCATCGGTGCACAAGGAGCTCCGATCTCGAGCGGTTCTTTTGTGACGATGGGAATGGTGATCGCGCCGTGCAGCATGCGCACGCTCGCGGCGATCGCGCATGGCCTCGGCGATAATCTCATACACCGCGCTGCCGATGTGGTTTTGAAAGAGCGTCGTAAGCTGGTGCTGGTCGTACGCGAGTCGCCCTTCAGCGAGATCCATCTCGAAAACATGTTGAAACTGGCGCGCATGGGCGTCGTGATTCTTCCGCCAGTGCCCGCGTTCTACAACAACCCCCAAAATCTCGACGACATGATCAATCACATCACGATGCGCGTGATCGATCAGTTTGATATCCATCTCGACGTGATGAATCGTTGGGATGGCGTGCTGTTGGATCGAAAACGATCGGCGGAAACAGAGTAGGAGCAGAACAATGGGTGAAATGGTCCAATTCCCGTTTGACGGCGGAAACACTGGGGGGTATCTCGCGACACCAAAGCAGGGCACTGGTCCGGGTGTGATCGTGATTCAGGAGTGGTGGGGACTTGTGGATCACATCAAAGACGTTTGCGACAGGTTTGCAGACGAGGGATTCGTTGCCCTCGCGCCGGATATGTATCACGGGAAAAACACCAAATCCCCTGATGAAGCAGGAAAGCTCATGATGGCCCTCAACATCGACCAGGCTGAAAAAGATCTCGGTGCGGCCGTTCAATACCTGCTGACGTTGGACACCATGACCAGCAAGAAGATCGGTGTCGTGGGATTCTGCATGGGCGGCGCTCTCGCTTTGTACACCGCGACTAAGAATCAGACCATCGGCGCTTGCATTGTGTTCTACGGAATACATCCGAAGGTGAAGCCCGATCTGCCGAACCTGAATGCGCCAGTGCTTGGGATCTTTGGAGAAAAGGACGGCTCTGTTCCGCCTCCTGCGGTTCACAATCTGGAACGTCAGCTAAAAGATCTCGGCAAGCAGATCGAAGTGAAGATTTACCCGGGCGCGGATCACGCTTTCTTCAATGACACGCGGCCGGAAGTCTATAAAGCGGAAGCTGCGGCTGACGCGTGGCAGCGCACAATTGCGTTCCTTCGTCAGCATCTGTCCGTGTAATCCGTGTTAATCTGTGGCGTGTAATCTAAACGCCGACTCTACAAGCTCCATCTCTATTACATTCAAGAGGAATTAGTGTATGAAACTGTCTTCGTGCGCACTGACCGTGATCTCGCTGTTCGTGCTACTGCCGCTCGGCGTAGTTGCTCAGGAACCACCTCGACCACCAGCATCGCCGTCGCCAACGCCTGCGGCGACTGCGAGTCCAACGCCCACGCCCGAAGCATCACCCACGCCACGCGATCCGATGTCGACACCGACATTCAACGGGCTCAGAATGCGCTCGATTGGTCCAGCGTTTACGTCGGGACGCATCAGTGGCTTTGCGGTCGATCCTGCGAATCCAGCTCGTTACTACGTCGCGGTCGCGTCTGGTGGTGTGTGGAAGACGATTAATGCAGGTATCACGTGGACGCCGATTTTTGACAACGAAGGCTCATATTCAATCGGCGCCATCGCGCTCGATCCGAAG
>DASTVU010000565.1:0-3216 GCA_035758935.1 Pyrinomonadaceae bacterium
CGACGCGGCCACGTTCGACATCTGGGGCGCACTCTTGAATGGCGGGCGCGTAGCGGTCATGCCTCCTGGTCCCATTTCGGTTGAAGAGTTAACGAAGGTGCTGAAACGCGATCAGGTCACGACAATCTTTCTCACGACCGCTCTCTTTAACCTGATGGTGCAAGAGCAGCCGGCGGCACTCGCGTGCGTGCCCGAAGTATTGTCAGGCGGCGAACAGCACTCGACGATTCACATCAAGAATCACCTGGCAGCGATGACTGAAGCCGGCACTACGGACACCTGCCGCTTCATGAATGCCTACGGTCCAACCGAGGTCACAACCTTCTCAACCACCGAAACCATCACCGCCAATCCGGCGACGATTTCGATGGGCCGCCCGATCGCAAACACCACGACGTATGTTCTCGATGCTCAACTTCGGCCGGTGCCGGTCGGCGTTTACGGTGAACTGTACCTCGGCGGTCTGGGACTCGCGCGCGGCTATTACGGCCAAACTTCGCTGACCGCGGAACGATTCATTCCCGACGTCTTCAGCGGTGAGCAAGGCGCCCGTCTCTATCGTACCGGTGACGTTGTTCGTCAGCTTGCGGATGGACGGATCGAATTCCTTGGCCGCAGGGATCATCAGATCAAGTTGCGGGGCTTCCGCATTGAGCTGGGCGAGATAGAGACGGCGCTGACTCACTCCGAAGGTGTGCGACAGGCCGTGGTCCTGATGCGCGAAGACACTCCGGGTGACAAGCGACTCGTTGCGTACATTGTTCCGGAAACAGAAGAATTCTCGATCGCCGAGTTGCGCCGGCATCTGCACACGGAATTGCCGGAGTACATGGTGCCGGCGGCGTTCGTGTTGCTCGATGAGTTGCCACTCAATCCCAATGGCAAAGTGAACCGGCAGTTGTTGCCTGAGCCAGCGCGCAGTGAGCGCACGGAGCAAGAGCGTGAGCCGCGCACGTTAGTCGAAGAGATCCTTGCGGGGATTTGGTCCGAAGTTTTGGGCTTGGACCACGTAGGCGTTGACGAAGACTTTTTCGAGTTAGGTGGACACTCGCTGCTGGCGGTGCGAGTGGCATCGCGCGTGCGCACCGCGCTGGATTATGAGTTACCACTGCGAGCGATCTTTGAAGCGCCGACACTGGCGGCCCTCGCTGCACGGATTGAGGAAGAGCGGCAACGCGCATCGGGAGTGAGTCTGCCGCCGATCACGCCGGCGTTGCGCGAAGGTCCAATGCCGTTGTCGTTTGCGCAGGAGCGGCTGTGGTTCATCGATCGATTAGACGAAGGCAGTGCGGTCTACAACCTCTCGACCGCCGTGAAGCTTGAAGGATCTCTGCAAATAACCGCACTTGAGCAGAGTTTGACCGAACTGGTACGCCGGCACGAAATTTTGCGCACCAGCTTTGTCGAAATCGACGGGCAGCCCGCGCAGGTGATGGCCGCAACGATGTCGCTGCCGTTGCGCGTCACTAACCTGAAGCGTATCGAAAACGGCGAGAGTGCGACGGCGCAAGTGATCGCACAAGAAACGGCACCCGCTTTCGATCTGACCCGGCTGCCGTTGATGCGCGCTCGTTTAGTTCAGCTTTCGGATCGCGAACATGCGTTGGTGCTCACGTTCCATCACATTATTACTGACGGCTGGTCGATGCGCGTGCTCGTCAAGGAACTCACGACTCTTTACGCCGCGTTTTCAAACGGTGAACCGTCGCCACTGCCCGACCTCACGTTGCAGTACGCAGACTATTCAGCATGGCAACAACGATGGTTGCTGGGCGAGGTGTTGGACCAGCAGCTCGCGTACTGGAAACAACAACTCGACGGTGCACCGGAACTGCTCGAGTTGCCACTAGACCATCCGCGGCCGCAACTGCGGAGATATCGCGGCGCCGTTCAATCGCGCCGGTTATCAGCGACGCTGAGCAAAGAACTGAGAAGGCTAAGCCGGAGCAACGGCAGTACGCTTTTCATGACACTGCTCGCGACTTTCCAGTTAATGCTCTCGCGATACAGCGGGCAGGAAGACATTGTGGTAGGCGCACCGAGCGCGGGTCGAAGTCGAACGGAGCTCGAAGGCCAGATTGGGTTCTTCATCAACACGCTAGCGCTTCGTACGGACTTGTCAGGCAATCCGAGTTTCCTCGAGTTACTCACTCGTGTGCGGAAGATGACGTTGGAAGCCTTTGCACATCAAGACGCTCCATTCGAAAAGCTACTCGAAGAGTTGCAGGTCGCGCGCGATCTCAGTCGTACTCCGCTTATTCAGGTCTTCTTCAACATGCTCAACCTGCCGAGTCCGCAGGCTGATTTGTCCGAGTTGCGAATCACACCTTTGTCGCAGGAAGCTGGAGCGAAGTTTGATCTGACGTTCTACATTGCCGACGGACGCGACGGGCTGCACTTCAATCTCGTTTACGATGCCGATCTTTTCGAGCCCTCGCGAATGACCGAGATGCTGGAGCAGTTTGAATGTCTGCTCGAACAGATCGTCGCGGAGCCCAACCGGGAGTTGGCAAACTTCTCGTTGGTTTCCTCGCGGGCCAGGGCGTTGCTGCCCGAGCCAACATTGCCACTTGAGCCAACGTGGCCGGGCGCCGTCCATCAGTTGTTCACGCAGCAAGCGAAACGAACGCCGAATCAGACCGCAGTTGTTGACTCGCAGAGTATCTGGTCATATCTCGAACTCGATCGTCGCAGCAATCAACTCGCTCGACATCTGCACGCAAAGGGCATTCGCGCAAACGACGTTGTGGCGATTTACGGTGAGCGCAGCGCGCGACTCGTCTGCGCTTTGCTGGGAGCGTTGAAAGCCGGCGCGGCCTTCATGATTCTCGATCCTGCGAATCCCGATTCGTACCTCGACGAATGTTTGCGCGTCGCTCAGCCTCGCTATTCTCTGCAATTGAATGAAATCGACGCGTTGACGGACTCGGACGATGACGTCGACATCGATACCATTGCAAATGATCTCGCCTACATCGCGTTTACTTCCGGATCGACGGGCACGCCAAAAGGCATCGCAGGCGAACATGGACCACTCGCGCACTTCGTCGAGTGGCACGCTCACACCTTCGATCTGCACGCGGGAGATCGATTCAGCATGTTGTCCGGTCTTTCGCACGATCCGTTGCTGCGCGACATCTTCACGCCGTTGAGTGTGGGCGCAACGCTCTGCATTCCTGAAACGGTCGCGGGTGGTCGCCTGGCTGATTGGATCAC
>DASTVU010000566.1:0-3999 GCA_035758935.1 Pyrinomonadaceae bacterium
ATTGTGGAGTACGTGTTGCCACCAGCGCGCGGGGATGAATTCGGGAAGGACCACTGTGATGATCGTGTCTGAATTCTCTCGAGCGAGACGGCCGATGTGTCGTAACAACGGGCGCGTAAGTTCACGATACGGCGAAGGCAATACTACGAGTTGCACACCGGCGCCCCAACGTTCCCATTTGTCCTTTAGACTCGCAGTCGCCTCCTCTTCGAAGTCAACATAGACAGCCTGCACTCTGTCAGACGCGATCGAACGTGCATACTGAAGCGCCGAAACAACGCCCCGGTGTATTCCTGAAATGGGAACGATGACAGTGTGCTTAATCGGTCGTAGTTGCTCCAATCCTTCGGTTGTAAGTTGCATTGCGACCATTAAGTAGTGCTTGTGAATTGATTTGAAGAGCAGCACGAGCAGTGGAATCACAACGACAACAATCCATGCGCCGTGAATAAACTTAGTCGCGACAAAAACACACAGCACGACAAAAGTTGCCAACGCGCCAACCGCATTAATTGCAAGGGACTTCTTCCAGTTCGCGGGAGCAGTGACTTCATCGGTGACGAAGTATGAGCGGTGTATCTCTTCTTCCTCCACCCCCGGATTGTGCAATCTTCTTCGCTCTCGCAACCAGTGGACCACCATACCCGACTGCGACAATGTAAAGGAGAGAAAAACGCCGACGGCGTAAAGCGGGATCAAACGCGACGTATCACCACCAAACGCAATCACCAGCACGCCCGAAAAGATCGCGAGAATCACGATGCCGTTCGAGAAAACCAGCCGGTCACCACGATTGGCAAACTGTCGTGGCAGAAAACGATCGCGCGCCAGCAGACTGGAAAGCCGTGGGAAGTCAGCGAAAGCCGTGTTCGCAGCGAGCACGAGAATCGCAGCAGTCGCCGCCTGCACCACGTAGTAAAACCATCCCAGTGGTCCAGTGAACATAATTCGCGCAAACTGCGAAATCACGGTCTCACTCTCTTTTGGATGCACGTGGTACAAGTAGGCCATCACACTTGTTCCAAGGAACATCGTCGTCAAAAGTATCGCCATCCAGATCAGGGTCGTCGCAGCGTTATGTGCTTCAGGTTTCTTGAATGCCTGCACGCCGTTTGAGATCGCTTCAATACCGGTAAGCGCTGCACACCCATTCGAGAATGCGGCCAGCAACAGGAATAACGTCATCGGTTGCAGCCGGTAGCCTTCGGCAATCTTCAGCTCTTCTGCGGTCGGAACCGGAGCAGCGCCGCCGTAAATAAAATAATGAAAGAGACCAAAGACAAGCATGAACAGGAAACTGACTACAAAGACATACGTCGGCGTGGCGAAGAGTGCTCCCGATTCGCGCACACCGCGCAGATTTGCAATCGCGATGAACGCGATGAAGATCAAACACAGTATGACTTTGTGATCGTTGAGCCAGGCGTAGCGGGTTCCCTGCACGGCCGAAGTGATGGCAGCGACGCCGGCGGCGATTGATACCGAAACCGTTAAGACATAGTCAACAAGCAGTGACGCGCCGGCAATCAGTCCCGGAGTCGTCCCAAGGTTTTCTTTGGCGACGATGTAGGCGCCACCACCCGAGGGGTAAGCATGAATGGTTTGGCGGTAACTCGTCGCAACGATAGCCAGCAGCACTGCGATCCCGATCGAGATCGGCACCACATAATGGAACGATCCACTCGCGGTCGCGGCCGCTGCCGCCGCGAGCACGAGCAGGATTTCTTCGGTTGCGTATGCTGTCGATGAAAGCGCGTCAGATGAAAAAACCGCGAGCGCAGTTTTCTTAGTGAGACGCTCGTGAATCGCTTGTTCGGTTCGTAGTGCTCGCCCAACCAGTAACCGCTTGATCGCAGTTGCCATCTAACTTATCCCTTCTGCTTTCCAACGTGCAGCGACCGGTAATTTGTCAGGATCGAGGCTTTTCAGAACGAGCCTTCTCGTCGGCGGCACACCACGTTCGTTCCATAAAAAATCGCTCAACAGGCGACGTGCTTGTGTTGTCCAGAAAGAGCTGCCGGCGGGCAGGCGCCGGCCGGTCATTCGCTCGACATAGTCGATCGCCTCCAGCTCGATTTGGACCAGCACATCGTGTCTCAGGCCATCTGGACTGATCACGATGAAGCGCTGCTGCAACTCGTCGAGTGCGGGAGCTTCCTCGTCGTCGACGATCGTGAAGCCGTTCATCGTGATCGTTTGAATTACTGGCTGCGGCGTTGAATCGACCTGGTCGATCGATTTCGATAATGCGGCGCTGACTGCATTACGAAGGACCTTCGGGGTCATCGGTTTGCGCACAAAGTCAGTGGCGCCGAGTTTCATCGCATCGACTGCAAGCTCGATCGAGGCGTATGCAGTCGCCATCACCACGCGTGCGTCGTAGTTCTGACTCTTGATTTGCTGCAGCGTTTCGAGGCCGTCCATGCCCGGCATTCTCTGGTCCAGGACCACGGCATCCCAGCGCGATCCATCGCCGTAGAGACTTATCCCCTCCACGCCATCCTTCGCCTCGCCGACTTCACAACCTACGGCTTCGAGCGTCAGCCGCATCATGCGCCTGATGTGCTCTTCGTCATCAATTACCAGTATTCGTTCGTTCATTGACTCTCTCGGCCTTCATCCACAGATTACGCAGATTTGTTCTGTGTAATTGGCAACGTAAACGTAAACGTCGAGCCCTTGCCCCGTTCCGATTGCGCACTTATCTGTCCGCCGTGCGCCTCGACGATTAATCTCGAGATTGCCAGGCCCAATCCCGCGCCGCCGGTAGCCGCGCCCGGCACCTGCACAAACTTGTCGAAGATGTGCGGCAGATATTCCTGAGGAATGCCGCTTCCGGTGTCGGAAACTGAAACGGCGACGGAGTTTCCGCGCGGCCATGCGCTGATCTTTATTTCGCCGTGTTTTGTGTAACGCATCGCATTGACCACGAGATTGGACAACACTCGTTCAACCTGCGATCGATCAGCCTTGACTGACGGCAGATCGACCGGCGCCTCAATCGTGAAATTCAGGCCCTTGGATTCGACCTGCGGTCGCAGTTCTTTTGTCGCGCTGTTAATCAAGTCTCTCGTTCTAATCGGCTCGAGACTCGGCTGGCTCTCACCTGCCTCGATGCGAGAGAGGTCGAGCAAATCGCGCATCAACTTGTCGAGGCGTTCGCAGTCTTCACGACAAGCACTCAACACCTCAACTTGTTTGTCGGTCAGATCTCCAGTCGCGCGTTCGAGCAAGAGATGGACGCCCATCTGCATGCTGGTCAGCGGCGTGCGCAACTCATGCGATGCGGTGGCAATGAACTCTGATTTGAGTCGATCGATCTCGCGTAAGTGAGTAATATCTTCAAGGAGTGTGACCGCGCCGAGAAGGTGGTGATCGTTGTCGCGCATCGGCGTCGTGCGCAAACGAAATGCTCTTTCCGAACCTGCCACTGCAAAGGGTAAGACTGCAGACATTCCTTCGCCGGCCACTGGACGCTGCGATTCCAAAGCCTCCGATACAGCGCCTGCGATACGCACATCGCGCGCTACTTCGCCCACATGCATTCCGTTGTTCTCGTTTTCGGATCCGAAGATTTCTTCTGCGGCCGGGTTAAGTTTCGTGACACGACCTTCAGCATCGGTAACGATCACGGGATCGAAGAGTGAGTCGATCGCAGCCTCAGTTGTTTGCTGGGCCATGAGCAACTTGCCCATGTCGGAGTTGCGCAGTTGCCGCAGGTTTTCGGCCATGCGGTTGTATTCGGCAGCCAGAACGCCGACTTCATCACTCGAATCGACGGCTACTCGGGCGTTGAGATCGCCACTCGCAATCCTGACTGTGCTTTCGGTGAGTCGTTGCAGTGGTCCAACGATTCTTTGCGCCAGTATGAATGCCATGAACAAGCCTGCGGCCACCAGGATTCCGGCAATCAGGAGTGTGCGGTAGAACCAGAGTTGTGCGACACCCGCCGCCGCTTCGGCTTTAACGAGCATTGCGCGTTGATTGAGCTGCAGGAGG
>DASTVU010000567.1:0-2791 GCA_035758935.1 Pyrinomonadaceae bacterium
GCATCTGCGGTATGAAGGAGGCGTAGACACGCTACTCAATGCGCTTGATGCCGATCGAGAAATGTTTAATGCGGAGTTGAACTTGACGCAAACGAAGCGGGATGAGTTGGTTTCAGTGGTCCAACTCTACAAGGCGCTTGGTGGCGGTTGGCAATAGTTGACAGGATTAACAAGATTTTCAGGATTTACAAGATTTAATCATGTAATCATGCAAATCTTGTAAATCCTGTCTAACCAAAGCCGTGAATCTTGTACTCGCCAGTCACGCTTTCGATGCGCAGACCACCAGTCTTGTGCGGCAACTCATCCGGATTCAACAGAATCGTCGGCGCCTCACACGACGAGGCATCAACCAGACGCGATCCATCGAAGCGGCAAAACCGCAGCGATTCAAATCCGTAAATCTTTCCACATACAGGACATCTTTTCATAGCGGCCCTCCTGTCCAGCTCGAGCCGCAGTTCGAACATAAACACTAAGCCTACTCTTATACGCGGAAAAAGAGACGCTAAAAGGTCACTTCAGCCGGGCTACCAGCGTGATCTCCGTGCCCCCGAGCGCCTTCGATACCGGACAACCCTGCTTTGCACCCTGTGCATACTCCTGGAACTTCGCATCGTCCAGCCCGGGTATCTCCGCTTCAGTTTCGAGCGCAATCCCTGTTATCGAGAACGCATCGCCAATCTTTTCGAGTTTGACGGTTGCATTGGTATGAATACGCGTGGGCTTGATCTGTGCACGCGACAATGCCGCGGTGAGGGCCATCGTGAAACAACCTGCATGCGCCGCACCGATCAACTCTTCCGGATTGGTGGCCGACTCACCTTCTTCAAATCGCGACTTGAATGAATATGGACCATCGAAGGCGCCACTACCGACCTTCAACCGGCCACTTCCCTCTGCAAGATTTCCTAACCATTCAGCTTCCGCTTTTCTTGATGGCATAATTATCTAGTTCCCCTCACTCAATAATTTAATAAAGGCTGCACACCCCCGCTACTGCGAGGCGGTACTGACCGTATCCAAGTCTGGCTCTGACTTTTGAGACAAATCTGTTGTAGCTGCAACTGACTCTTCTACGCTCTTGCGGCGCCGGCGCGCGGGTTTTGGCTCAGTATTCAGAACGGTTCGCAGTTTCTCGCTCGTGTCTTTGGCCTCCCAATCGCTCCACAGATCCAAAGCTTTCCGCAAATGCTTCGTACGGAGCTTAACAAAATGACTCAACAACCACACAAATGCTTTGAGATTCTCGCCCTGTTTCTGTTTTCGTGCCTTGTTGATCTCATTGCCGAAACTCTCGATCCAGACGTCGCAATCGTGAACTTCGCCAAGCGCAGTCTGCATTTGCGCCGCACGCTTGGCGTAAGTCGCAATCGATCGTCCCCAGCACTGTTGGAAGAGCTCGATCGCGTAACGTAAACGCTTCGCGGCAATACGCATCTCGTGAAGTGTTTCGACTTCGAAAGGCCGGAACAATCCATTACTCAGTTTTTCCAACTCCTTCAGCCGGTCGAGAATTATCGCGCGCGACATCTTACGGAAACTAATCAAAAGTGGCGCCTGGCTCCGCGTTGTTCGTCCAGCCGTTGCTTCATCAACAGCCGTGGTAAAACTCAGCTCCAATTGTTTGAGTTCGCCGTCCGCCAACATCGTCACGAGTTCTTCGCGCGCCTGATCACGAATCTCCTTACGTGCGTCGATGAACTGTTTGAGCGCAGGTGAAACTTCGTCGGATGAGTGTGCCTGCAGTTTCTCCAACGCCATAATCGCAACATCCTGGTCGCGCACTTCACCGAGCGCATCCGCGATATCGCGCAATGCTTTGAGTGAAGAAGAGAGTCGGCGTTTGTGCAGGTAGGGCGTGAAATCCCGCAACGCACTTCGCAAACGGCGCGAGGCGACACGCATCGAGTGGACGCCTTCCGGATCGCTCCAATCAAGTGCAGCAGTTCGGAAGTGATATAACTCTCCGAACCTCGTCACGAGCACAAGCCTCATCCCGGCAGGAGCTTCGGAATTGCAATTAATTCCCTTGATTCGTTTGGCTTTTGCCATCGGCTATCTGTGTAATCTGCGGATACCGAAACTCAAATTTCGTTTGAATGACTCTTCAAAAAGATCCCGCTTTCGTTGCACTTCCAACAACTCGTTCTCAACATCCAGTTCGCTAAGCAACTCCACGCGTAAACGTCCAGGCTGCAAATTAAACTGAAGGTCGAAAACACGACTATCATGACTGCGATCCAGCGCATCCGCCAGTTTCACGATTGCCGCCAACTTGCAGACAATCTCCCTGTCGGGAAAGTTAAGAGCTGCGAAATCGGTGTGGCGTTTCTTCGGCAATGGCCCACGATGATAACGTGCAATGTTGGCAATCACAGCACGCTCCGCTTCGGAAAAACCCGTCAACTCGGAATTCTTGATCAAATAGAGCGCGTGCTTTTGGTGCGAGTCGTGCGCGATATGGTAGCCGATATCGTGCAGCAACGCGCCCGCCAGCATGAGTGTACGCTGATGCCTCGAAAGATTTTCCGTTGGCGCCAGGCAGTCAAATATCTTCTCAGCGAGTTTAGCAACCTGCCGCGCGTGGCTCTCCTCGTAACCAAACCTGCGACCGACAGCATGCACGGCTCTCAGTTTTTGATCGGCAAAATTAGGAGCAGGCCGCGATTCGTCTTCAACTTCGCGGAGGCTGTCGATAATCACACCCTCGCGCAGCGACCAGTCGCACGTACGAATGACGTTAATCCCCAGCGCCCGCATCGCCTCTTCCAGAATGAGGCTGCCCGCA
>DASTVU010000568.1:0-9933 GCA_035758935.1 Pyrinomonadaceae bacterium
CCGCGAGTGAACAGCGAATAAAGTAGCGACTGCCTGTCACTTGCGCGGCCAGATCGAGCGACGTCCGCGCGCGGCAGACGTGATCGGCATCATCCACGACGTTGTCGGCATTAAGAATTATCTCCGGCGAGAGATCGCGGAGGGAGATGTGCAGCACTGTTTGCGGCGAAGCTGTTTCGGGAAGACTGGCGAGATGCGGTTGAGATGCTGTCGTGGCGAGCGACACGAGCGAACAGCTTCTAAAGAGTTCACTCACGTTCTTCGCTAATTTAATCTCAGTAAACCCAAACTCTGCCTCGCATCTGTTCGCGAACTGCCGACTACGTTGCTCGTCCAAATCGTAAAGCACCAACTCTGCAAGATTCGGAAAGACTGCTCTAAGAAACCTGACGATCTCGAAGTTGATCGAGCCACAGCCGATCAGTCCAACACGATTCTCATCTTGTTCGTGATGCAAAGTAACTGCTGCAAGCGCGGCACTGGCTGCCGTTCGCTTGGCGCTGATCAACGAACCTTCGAGGATCGTTTCCGGCCGGCCTGTCGACATTGAGTTGAGGATCACAACCGCCGAAGCGCGTTCCAAACCTAAACTCAGGTTGCCGGTGAAAGACGAGATCCACTTGATTCCGGCGGTCTCGAACTCATCGCCGAGATATGCAGGCAAGGCGATGATGCGATTGCTGTTGCCGTTCGGAAACGTCAGAAAGGTCGAGTGCGGCAAAAAGCTCTCGCCCGAACCATGAATCTCGTATGCGCGGCGCACGGCCGCGATGATGGCCGCCTCCTGCCCTTCGAGCAGTTGACGCACCTCGTCGCCTGTTAAGATTAAGATGTCGCTTGTGTGCATGGTTGTTTGTTCTTTGTGCTTTGTACTTTGAGCTTGGGTCTACCAAGCACAAAGCTCTAAGCTTCCAAAATTACGCTTTGGCGGCCGCGTAATTCTCTTTCTGTAGTTGCAGGAAGTTCTTTCGAACCTCCTCTTTGTTATCAAGGGCGAGGCCGACGAGGTTTCCAATCATCGTTCGCATTCGCGCGTACACGTTCTCGGACTTGAAACTCACAATCCGCTCCAACTCTTCGAACTCGGCTCCACTGGCTATCTTGTTCGTGAAGAGCGCAACCGGATGCTTCACGTTTTGACCACTGACCAGCCAGAAATAGAGCACCTTCAAAGCCTCGAATCGTTCGAACTGCGGATTCTCTGACTGCATCAGGCGCTTCTTCGCATAGAGATAAAAACTGGACGCGTGTCGTGCCTCATCGGCGGCGAGGTTTTTCGTGATCATTCTCAAGACCGGCTCCTGCACGTTCCGATAGACGCTCAGGTAGTACGTCGACGCTTCGATCTCCGAGAGAATGTTGAAGGTGAGCGTTCCCATCTTGGAATTCATAAACGGATACGTCTTGCGGCCCTCGAGGAAGAAACCGTTGTCGAACGACTCACCGAAGTGCTTGAGCCAGCGCATCAACACTTGCGGGTGCTTTGTTTCTTCGTAAAGCCAAACCGTCATCCATTGCGTGAAGTCGACGTCGTCCGAGAAGGAGTGAAAGAACTGGTTCGTTGCCGTCCATGTGGTGAGTTCCGAAGCGGCATTTGCTCTCACCAGTTCGATCAGTGCCGGCGACACCTTGTCGTTTTCAATCGCATCGAACGGAATGTCAGACATCTTCCAACGCACTGCTTCAGCCTCGCGAAACAGACCGTAATAAAGGGCCGTATCTAACGGATCCGGATTGACAGTAGTTGCTGCCTCAGAGTCGCCGGCATAACTCAAGGCTGTTGTGCTTATGCTTTCCATACTGCTCTCCTTCACTTTGTCGAAACGCTGATCGCGCTAGTGGGACAGTTGCCGAGAGCGGCCTCACACTGATTCAGCTCCTCTTCATTGATCGGCTGTCTCAGGATGTAGGCCGTGGTGTCGCCCACGTAGAAAACGGTAGGCGCGATACTCGAACACGAAGCGCAACGAATGCAGCTGTCCTGATCGATATCGAAGACTTGATCGATGGTTGATTTAATCTCAACTGTTTGACTCATAACCACCTCCCACTGGTTTAGCTTCAGTGGCTTAGACGACTTTCGATTTGCTGCTCAGCAGGTGCGTAAAGAACTTCCGGTAGAACGACCAGTATGACTCGTCCAGATACTCCATCCGGTTCGCGAGACTCTGATGAACCTCTTCAAGCTTGTCGGTGGGTACGCTGGGAAGCCAGTGATGCTCAGCGTGGTAGTTGTTACCGTTGGTGAACCAGATGGCTAACTTGCCCGCGCGAATTGAGCGCGTGTTCTTTAAGACGTCCGGTGTTTGTCCCTCACACCCGAAGTGTTCTGGCAGTTCGACCAGAGCGTGCGTGGGGATCGAGAATAAAAACGGAATGAACCAGAGCTTCACGAAGATCCACGTTTGAAAGACAACAGTCACGGTCGCCATACCCACGAGCATCAGCACCATGAGCAGATACTCCGTGCGAATTTTTTTGATGACCTTCGGGATGGCGTCGCCCCTGCTCAGTTTTCCCCTCAAGGAGTCGAAGATGCTGCGGGCCACGGCCTTGTGATATGGGACCAGAAACAGGTGGGGAAGAAACTTCCACACTGAACTCAGCGACTCGTAGTCGTGATCGAAAAACTCTTTGTCTTGCGGAGTGCCGAGATGACGGTGGTGACGCATGTGACTGTATTGGAAGTCAGAAAACGAAACCAGCGACGGCAGGCCCAGCAAGACCCCGATGAAACGATTCCACTTCTTACTGCGATAGGCGGTGTGGTGCAGGCATTGATGCTGGAGCTCGATGCAGTGTGCGAACATCATCCCCAGCAGAATCATGGGGATTATCGAAAGAACGCCGGAGGTTGCCAGGATCAACCACGACAGCAGTGAGGTCACAACAATCAACGCCACCATCTTTCGATGGAAACGATGCTTGCGAACTTTAACTAATGCTCCGAGGTTAATACCGGGCGCTGCAACTCCTACTTTAATCATGGGGCCCTCACATTGAATTAGTGGGTGGATAGATGGGTTTGATTGTGCTTGGTGCTTTGTGCTTGGTGCTTTGTATTTTGTGCTTTGTGCTTCGAACCAAGTACCAAGTACCAAGTACCAAGCACCAAGAGGTACCGGAAACACAGATACATGAGGCAATTGAGACCTGCCTCAATCCTTACTCTTTTGTGCTTATTTGTACTTCTTTGTGGCTGAGGTTAATCGTGTCGTAAAGCTTGAACAGGCTCGATGCTTGATGCTCGCTTCGCCGGGAGATAACTGCCGAGGATACCGATCACGACGAGCAACACAATCTGAGCTGCGAGAGTAATCACGTTGAATGAACCGACGCCGAAAAGGAAATGCGCCATCGAGATCGACAACCCCAGCGAGAGTGGCAGACCAATACACACGCCAATCAACGCCAGTTTCATCGCGCTCTTGATCGTCATCATGCGCACAGCACGTTGAGTCGCGCCGAGTGCCATGCGCACTCCGAATTCACGCGTGCGTTGCGCCACGCTGAAAGTCGCCATGCCGTACACGCCGGCGAGGGCAAGCAACAACGAAGTGACGACTAAACCAACCGAGAAGTCAGCGGCGACGCGCACACCCGACAAAGATTCGGTGATGATTTCGTTCAGCGGCTTGATCCTTGCGATGGCAATGTTCTTGTCGACCTTCCTCACTTCATTTGACGCACTGCCGACAATCGCCATCGGATCGCCTGTCGTGCGTATGGCGAGGTAAGTTGTTCTCCTGGGATTCTGCGTGTAAGGCAAATAGAGCATCGGCTGTGGTCCTTGTTCGAACCAATAACCGCCGGTGTCCGCGACGACTCCGACGACCGTGAGCCACGGTGCATCCGGCGCCGTTCCCATCCTGATCTGCTGTTCAATGGGATCGCGACCCTGGAAATATTGTCTTGCAAGTTTGTTGCTGATGACTGCGACCGGACGTGAATCGACGCGGTCCTCTTCGCCAAATACACGACCGTTCAAGACGTTAATATTAAAGGTCTCGAAGAAGTCGGGACTGACGATCTGGTATTCAGACCTGTTGGGCGCACTGGTTGAAGTCTCACTATTCTTGATTAC
The DNA here is from genome assembly GCA_035758935.1 of Pyrinomonadaceae bacterium. Taxonomy (GTDB): domain Bacteria; phylum Acidobacteriota; class Blastocatellia; order Pyrinomonadales; family Pyrinomonadaceae; genus PSRF01. Next base: position 4,085 of record DASTVU010000568.1, read on the forward strand.
GAAGCGAGTGCCGAATCCCTCAATGCCGCCGGGAATACTCGTTACCGAAGCCGCCGACTGCACACCGGGCAAATTCTCAACACCCTGCAAGAGATTCTTTAGATTATCCGCTACCCGATTCTTATCGTCGGTCCAGTGCATCGATGAAACTTGCATGGTGACGACGTTGTCCGGTTTGAGAGAGCGATACTTGTTCGGCAAACGCACGAAGCCTTCGAGTAACGAGCCGGCGCCCGCCATTACGGCGATCGCAACGGCAACCTCCGCGATAATCAGAGCTTTGAGCACGCGGTGGCGTTTGTTTCCGGCGCCTCCATGTTCTTTCAGGACCTGGGTGAGATCGATCTTGGAGGCTCGTAGCGCGGGGAGCAGTCCGAAAACGATCCCGGCCAGAACGCTGATAAACAATCCAAACGCGAGCACCCGCCCATCCACCGACACCTGGTGCCAGCCCGGAATAAATCGCGCATAGTCCGGAGGCACGTGGTTTCTGACGAAAGTGACACTCACATACGAAATTATTAGCGCGGGAATGCCGCCGATTAACGAGAGCAGAATGCTTTCAGTCAACAACTGGCGCACGATGGTCCAACGACTTGCTCCGACCGCTGCACGCAACGTCAATTCTTTCTGTCTGGCCCAACCGCGGGCGAGTTGAATCGTCATAATGTTCACGCAGCAGAGCCCGAGGACAAACAGCGACAGCAAAAAGCACATGCCGCTGAACCAGCCTGAAATATCTCCACGTACCTGGCGCGGCAGCGACACAACGCGGGCAGTCCGTCCCTGATTCGTGTTTGGGTTCCGTTCCTCGATCCGCTTCATGAGGATGTTGGTTTCGCCCTGTGCGTCCTCCTCTGAGACATTCGACTTCAACCTGCCGATAACCGTGACATAACGGTCGCTTCGGTTGGTGGCATCCTTGTCGGTCAGTGCCAACGGAGTCCACGCGCGAGTCGTGATGGGATAGTCGAAATTCGGAGGCATTACACCGATGACGACATGCTCTTTGTCGTTTACGAAAATGCCGCGGCCGAGGATATTCGGATCTGAACCGAAACTTTGCCGCCACAGTCGATCGCTCAGGATCACCACTCCTTCGTGGCCCGGCTGCTCCTCTTCGGGAAGGAACACACGGCCCATCGCCGCCGTGACGCCGAGCATGTGAAAGACATTTGCCGACGCGCGTGTGCCTTCAATTTTGACGGGATCGGTCGTGCCGGTCAGATAGAAATCGTTTTGCTCGTACGCCGAAAGAGATTCATACGACTTGCTTTCGTTTCGCAGGTCCATGAAGTCGCCGACGGATATATTTCTTATTTGCCGGCCTTGCGCGTTGCGCTCGTTGAAAACGATGAGCTGATCGAGATTCTCAAACGGAAGCGGTTGGAAGACCACTTTGTCGAGCACGGAATACCAGGTGACCGGCGCCGCGATTCCCAACCCGAGCGTCAGAATTGCCACAAGCGTTAAGGTGCGGTCCTTCTTTATCAGTATCCGAAGTGCGTAGCGAATGTCCTTCATTAACGAGCCCATAATCGATCCTCCCTCATCTAGGACGCCACCGTCTCGACTTGTTCCATGCCTCTCGCTCGGATTCTATTCTGAGCACTCAATGCCGCCTGTTTGATAATCATCGACGCATCCGCTCGCGAGCCAACCTCCTCGAGCAGCGGCAGTATTACCGGTTTGCCAAACTTACCGGCAATGTCCAATGCTTCGAGTTGAACGCTGACGTCAGGATCGGTGAGCGCGCCTACGACACTATCAACAACGCCTTCATCCGCAAGATCGGCCAGTCCGACGAGCGCGGTCAAACGAACTTCCGGATCTTTGTCCTTCAACGCTCGTGACAACGGTTCCAGTGCGCGGCTGCCACCGACTCTGGCAATAACTTCGACACTTTCACGCCTGACGTTCCAGTGAGAATCACTCAGCGCGGTTGAGAGGATTTCGACGACGGTGTCCGCATCACGACATTTCTCGAGAGCGATGACCGTACTCTCACGGACGTTGATCTCCTCGTCGCGCAGACAGTTAACCAGCGCCAGAAGAATATCAGGATGGTCAACCTGCGGAACAGCTTCGACGGCGCTTTTCCGAACGTAGCAATCGGCGTCGTTAAAGGCCTTGATGAGGATCTCCGTGGCCAAAGGATGATCCAAGCGGGCGACAACCTTCACCAAGCGCGCCCTGAAAGTCTCATCCGGATCGTCCATCGCCGTGCGCAACAACTCGAGCGCCGCGTCGCTGCCAATCTTGACGAGCGTGCGAGCCGCCTTGATGCGGAAGTCGAGATCCGGGCCGCTGAGTAATTCCGTGGCCAGTGTGTCGAGGTTTGTATCCGTTTTGGTTTCCATTTCACGCCTCCGCTTTTGGAGAAATAGTCGGAAATCCCGCCCACGGCAGTGGGCGGATTTGTTCAAGTCCTTTCTAAAAACCTCTCATCCTAAACCAGCTTTGAATCCCGCCCACAACAGTGGGCGGATTGTTCAGATCCTCACTATTCATTCGAAAATTCCGCCGCCAGAAGTTAGTAGCTTGCTCCATAAATAGGTCGCACTTGAAGTATCCGCCCACTGCCGTGGGGCGGGATTAGAATTTGGTTTTAGGATCGGTTTATAGAAAGGACTTGAACTATCCGCCCACTGCCGTGGGCGGGATTTCTGATTAGTTTGCAAGAGCTCAAGCCTCATAACGTTTGAAGACCAGTGAAGTGTTCGCGCCGCCAAACCCGATGGAGTTTGAGAGGGCGTAGTGGATGTCTTTCTTCACAACTTGATTGCTGACACCTTCGAGGTCGCAGACGGGATCGAACGTGTCGTAGTTCAATGTCGGGTGGACCATGCCCTCTTGCAACGAAAGGGCGCAAACAACAGCTTCCACTCCTCCCGAGGCGCCCATCATGTGCCCGGTGATCGACTTCGTTGAGTTGATGAGCAGATCCTTCGTGCGGTGTTTGAAGAGGTCTTTGATTGCTGCCGCCTCGCATTTGTCAGCCAGCACCGTCGACGAACCGTGCGTGTTGATGTAGTCGATGTCGTCGAGCCCGATCGACGCGTCTTCAATCGCAAGTTCCATCGCCTTCCGAACGCCGATGCCTCTGCGACTCAGGTTGGTAACGTGCACAGCATCGTTGGCGGCGCCGTATCCGATCACTTCGGCGTAGATGTGTGCTCCGCGTGCCAGCGCGTGATTCAACTCTTCCAGCAGGACGATGCCCGAACCTTCCGACATCACAAATCCATCACGCGACGCATCGAACGGGCGACACGCTTTCTTCGGTTCGCTGTTCCGGCGCGACATCGCCGAGATGAAGCAGTAGCCAGAGAAGATGAAGCGTGTGATGCAAGCCTCCGTGCCGCCCGCCAACATGAAATCGGCCCGGTTCAGCGCCACCGTGTCGTACGCCGCTCCGATACTGTGCGTGCCGGAAGCGCAGGCGGAAACCATCGAAAAGTTCGGACCTTTCAAACCGAGCTTCAGAGCGATGAGTCCCGGGGCGATGTTCGTGCTTGCGTTGGCCATCGCAAAAGGACTGATGCCATGCATGCCGGACTTCCCAACGACGTGGATCTCGCGCTCCATCGCCTGGATCGGACCATGACTGCTGCCGATGATCACGCCGACACGCTCGCGATTGATCGCATCGAGATCGACGTTGCCGTCTTCAAGCGCGAGCTTCGATGCGACAAACGCATACTGCGCAGTTTCATCGAAACGCCGCGCATCGTTCTCGCTCAAGTATGCCAGCGGATTGAAGCCGGTTAGCTCTGCGCCAATCTTTGTCGGCAGATCTTCCGCGTCAAAGCGGCTGATGTAGTCGACAGGCGAAGTCGGGTTGATGACGTTGTTCCAGAACTCGGCTCGCCCGATACCCGCAGGGCTGACCACGCCGAGCCCGGTAATCACCACGCGCGATCGTTTGCCGTTGCCGTTTCCGTGTCCGTTGCTGTTGCCGTTGTTGGAGGGGTTTGTGTAGTTCATCTCGCGTATAAAACCTTTGAAGCAATTAGGATCTTCTGCATTTCGGGTGTTCCTTCGTACAACTCACCGAGTTTTACTTCGCGGTAGAGTCGTTCGATCGGAAACTCCTTCGTATAGGCATAACAACCGTGCACCGACATCGCCTTATCGACGACTCGCTTTGCCGACTCGGTGCTGAACAACTTCGCCATCGCGCCTTCGAGGGCGATGCTCTTGCCGATCTCTCGCTGTGAGGCAGCGTGATAAGTCAACCAGCGCGAGGCTTCTACTTCCACCGCCATCTCCGCAACGAGAGTTTGAATTGTGGGTAGCGTTCGGAGGGGCTTGTCACTCTTCTTTCGATCACCTGCGTACTTGATCGCTTCCGAGAGTGCGCGTTGGGCCAACCCGAGAGATTGTGCGGCGATGCCGAGCTTCCCGATCGAGATAATGTCCAGCAGGATTTGAAATCCCTTTCCTCGCTGGGCGTCTCCACCGAGAAGGTTTTCTTCCGGCACGAAGACGTTGGTGAGCGTAAACGGAGCGGTTTCGAACCCGCCGAGACCCATCTTCCGCACACGTTCTTCACGTTTGAAGCCGGGCGAATTCTTCGGCACGATGAACGCGCTGATCTGGTTCTCGTTCTCTTTTGCGAAAACGATCGCGACGCCGTCGTGAGTCGAGTTTGAACTGAACATCTTTCTGCCGTTCAGTTCAAAACCCTTGTCGGTCTTCACGAATGTCGTAGTGATCGCCGCCGGATCGGATCCGGTGGCCCTTTCGGTGAACGAGAAACTTCCAATCTGCTCGCCACGCAAAAGCGGTGGTAGAAACTTCCGCCTTTGCTCCGCCGTGCCGTAGTGATAAAGGGCGCCAGTGGCAAGCGTGTGGACCGAAAGCGTTGCTCCGACTGCTACGCTCTGACGCGCGATCTCTTCCAGCGCCAGAACGTAGCTGACGTAACCCTCGCCGCTGCCGCCGTATTCTTCGGGATAAGGAACGCCCCAGAGGCGACTCTCCTTCATGCCGTTCCACACTGCGACAGGAAAACGGTCGTCCTGGTCCATCGCGTCTACGTGCTGCGAAACGATCTCGTTTGCAAACGTCCGCGCTCGTCGTTGCACCACTACCTGTGCATCGGTCAATGTAAAGTCCATTGTTACCTCACACCGCTGGCCAAACTGCTAGATTTCAGCAGGCCGACAGGACCACTGTTACGCCGCGCTTGAGACTGCGCCCTGAGCTTGCAGCTCAGCGACCAACTCAGCGAGACTGCTGACGCTCGTGAACCGGCCCAGTTGTTCTTCCGGGACGCGGATCTTGAACTTGTCTTCGAGCGCGACCATTAGTTCGAGAGCGCGTAATGAGTCGATACCGAGATCGTTTGAGAAATGTGTTTCGTCGCCGACCTTGTCGATCTCAACTTCACCGATCTGGGCCACGAGATTGCGAATGACATCCTTGTATTCCTGCATTTTTCTGGTCTCCTTTAGTTTTGGCTTTTGAACTGTCTCTGTGCAACCTCGGTGTTCTCTGTGCCTCTGTGGTTAACTGGTTGAAAGCAAAACTAACCACAGAGACACAGAGAACACCGAGGTCGCACAGAGAAAATTACTGTGGGATGCTGAGCACGAGAGCGCCGGCGCTTCCGCTTGGAGCGTTCGCGCTGATGAGCGCCGTTTTTATTTTGACTTCGCGGGTTTCACTGAACAGAGGAATGTTGCAGTCAGAATCCTGCTCTGCACTGTTAATCGTCGGCGGGATAACGCCTTCGTGTAAGGCGAGTGCTGAGGCGCACACCTGAACGCCGGTGGATGCGCTGAACGATTCGCCCGTCATCGATTTGACTGCGCTGATGTGTAGTCGATCAGTCTTGGAGCCAA
>DASTVU010000569.1:0-12590 GCA_035758935.1 Pyrinomonadaceae bacterium
TGAAGGCTGGCGAGGAAGCGAGCCGTTTGGATTTGAAATGTCGAGCTAATTTGTTTCGATTACCGCCCTGCCGTAGTTACCCCGCTTGGTCCGACAAACACCCGCCGCCTTTTTACCGGGTAGGGCGGCAATGTACACGCCAGTATAAGCGCCTGTCAAGGAAAGACGGGGGAAGTTGATTGATCTGTGAAGATATAGGTCCTATATATCCTATAGGACCTATGTCTATTTTCACTGAGCTGATGAGATAGCGTCGTTTCTTCGCGGCACCACGTATACGCCTGCCGAGTGCGAGCCAACAAACAGCACGTTCTGATCATGCGGGTCAAACGCAAGCGCCCAGATTCGCTGGCTCGGTAAACGACCGTCTTTCGGATCAATTCGCGCCCAGCTCAGACCTCCGTTCGTGCTGCGATAAACACCGCCACCGACGTCCGTGATTTGAAAAGCGTTGCCGGCAAATATCTCGTCGCCATTGCGCGGATTGATCAGGATGCTGGTGAAATCGCCGAAAGGAAGATTGCCGCCACGAACTCTCCACGTTTCACCACCGTCATGCGACATAAACAAAGCCTGCTTGGTTCCAACGTAGACGTTATCCGGTCGCTGTGGATCCTGCGCAATCGTGTTGACCGGCGCCTCGCGTGATACACCATTAATCTGCCGCCACGACTTGCCACTGTCGCGCGAAATCAAGACTCCGGAGCTGGGCGTTCCCACCCAGATTGTTTCCGGTTGCTTTGGACTGGTTGAAATGCACGTGGTGCGCGGATCGAAACTTCCAAAAGAAAGTTTCTGCCAACCTTTAGTCGGATCGACAGTGCGATACAGACCCGAGTTGGTGGCCGCCAGAATTGCGGGTTCCTGAGTTTCCGGATCGACAGTATGGACCAGAGCGTTGACGGCATCAGCCAGAATCAGGTCTGAACGTTGGGCCACTGCCGGGTCGCTGCTTTTACCGATTCCGAGTGCTGCGAGAGTAATCGCATCGAGCTTACCCGTCCCCGGTAGATGTCGATCAACCTGAAACTTCTTCAACGCGGCGGTAGTTGCTGGACCAGATTTACCATCAGGTTCGCCAAGATGATAGCCGGCAGTTTTGAGCGCTTCCTGCGCCGCCATAATTAACTCGGCAGGCTGCGCTGGATCACGCCGCTTCGGTGTCACCGCGACAGCACGTTTAGTTGTTTTCTTCGCCGGCGTCTTTGGCTTTTCGATGGCCCATACCGGCGCCCACGAAGCAGCGCGATCTGTTGACCGGTAGACTCCGAGATTGGTGCCGAGATAGATCACGTTTGCATCACGCGCGTCCTGCAGGATCGTGTAAGTGATGAGACGTGAAGGCATGCTGCGCATCGACGGCCGCCAGCTTCCACCATTATCGTCGCTGACAAAAAGAAATCCGCCTCCCGTAGCTGTGTTGATTGTGGAAGCATAGATCCGATTTGGAGTTTCACGATCGGGAAGAATCGCGTTGGCAAAACGCCCGCTGAATCCACCATTGGTCGGAATGAAGGTTTTTCCGGCGTCGTTCGAAACCATCACGCCATAGTTATTCGTGCCGATGAAAACCATGTCAGGTCGTGATGGATGAACCGCAATCGAGTTGATCTCGAGTTGCCGGGAAGTCGTTACCATCCATGAATCCGCATCGCCGCCTTTTTCCGATCTCCAGAAACCTTCAGTCGTGCCGGCAAAAACGATTCCGGCTACAGATGGATGCTGGAGGATGGCGCGAGTCCGGCGTGACTGCGACGGAATCCCCTGCACTTTTCGCCAGCTCTCACCGGCGTTCTTAGTTTCGTAGATGCCGCTGCAAGCGGAAGCAATGATGTGATTTGGATCGCGCGGATCGATATCAATCGCGAAGATGTCGGAGTCGTCGATGATTCCGTTTTTGATGGACTTCCAGCTTTGCCCGCCGTCGGTTGATTTGTAAGGCAAATAGAAAGTGCCTGCATAGATCGTGTCGGTGGTGCGCGGATCGATCGCGAGAGACTCCACATGGATCAAACCCGGAGTGTTTTGGGTTGGCAGTTGCTTCCATGAGTCGCCACTATTATCGGAGCGGAACACGCCGTTGAAGGTACCTGCGATGAGCGTGTTGGGATCCGACTCCGATTGTGCTATTGAGTGCAGCGCTTCATTCTTCAGTTCAGAACTCTCACGCCAGGTGGCACCGCCGTCAGTTGATTTGAAGAATCCGCCCGGCAAATTGTGCCGGTGCCCCGCAGCGTAGATAACGCGCGAGTTCCGCGGATCCACGATGATGTTGTCGACGAACATGCGTGGCTTGCCGAAGTTGTAAAGAAGCTGCCAGCGCTTGCCGCCGTCTGACGACGTGTAAATCTGCCCATCGAGCGTCCCAAAATAAAACCGATCAGGATTTTGAGGATCGACTACCAGTGCGCGAACGTCGCCACCCGGAGGTCCGGTTGTGCGCCAATCGTTCGAATACAGTGCAGGATCAGCGGCATCCCCCGCCGCTAAAGAGACACTCGTGCCAGTGGTGAAAGCGAAGATGGAGAGTGCAAAGACAGCAACAACCAGGGGGAACAGGCTAGAAATTCTTTTCATCGTTATTCGTCCAGGGTCTCGTACGTCAGGAGCATATCGCTCACCGTTGACCCCTAGTTTATTACAGTTTTCATACTTTGTATTCTAAAAGCTCAGGCCGAGGTAGGATGCGCCTCAAATAAACCCTCGTTGCTAGCCACAAAAGGCACATAAAACACATAAAGCACAAAATGGGTTAAGCAAATAGGACGCCAGATTCTCCTAATCTGTTTTTGTGCTGTTTGTGCCTTATGTGCCTTTTGTGGCCAAAAGCAAATCGGGCGATGCTCAAGAGCATCGCCCGACTGGTTACGGTTTGGCTAAGCCAAGCCTGGGTTTATTCCTCGTCGCCTCTGCGGCCTGGACGGCGGGTACCTCTCCGCCTGCATTCTGGACATGGCGAGATCACACCCGAGGTATCAACTGTCGGAGCAGCTGCACCTGCCGGCACAATCCATAGCTGGACAGTCAGGTCTGAACGGCATCCACCGTCCACAACCGTGATACGTCCGGCTTCAATTCCGCGCGTATTAACGAGATAGTCCTTAGCACGGTCGCCACGCTGTTGTCCCTCACCCGCGCAGGTACCGAAAACGATGATCGTTCCGGCCGATCCTGGCTGGTTCTGCAGTTGGATAGCGTAGTTGTCGAGTCTGGCCTTCTCATCGTTGAAGCGGATGTTGCCATACTCGTCAAACTTCTGAGCTAACGGCGGCGGCGGCTTCACACCAGTGGTGCAAGACGCTGTCGTGCCGGTGCAGCTCGGATCCGCACCGCCAATGCTGACGGTAGCAGTTACGCTCTGACCTGCCAGACCACCAGTATCAACAGTGATCGTCGAGGTTCCCTGACCGCTGGAGATTGTTCCGGCGGACACTGACCAGTTGTAGGTGTAAGTCGCTGCCGAATCACCACCGGAAACGCTGGCAGTGAATGTGATCGGCTGACCCGGATCAACTTCGCTCGGGCAGCTGACGGAAACTGTTGGACACGGCGGTTTCGGCGTCACGCAGTCAGGACAGTCGGTAACTGTGACCGTTGCCGAACCGGTGGCTGTGTGCTGATTACCGTCATTTACCTCAACCGTAGCCGTGTAGCTTCCATTTGCGGCACCCGTCAGATCCCAGGTTACCTGGCGACCTTCGCCGCTCAGGCGACCACCAGTTACCGACCAGGTGTAAAGCAACTGATCGCTATCGGGATCACTCGCGTTAGCAACTAAAGTCACCGTACTGCTGCTTGGGCAGGTCGATGAAGTCGCTGGCGGCGGGCAGGCCCTTGTTATCGTACTGATCGACGGAGCTACCGACTCAACCGTTGGAGCCCTATTGGGCGGCGGCGGAGGCGTTCGCTCGTTGCGACGACCAATCCAGAACTGAGCGATAAAGCCGTTTGGCTCTTCTGAGAAGATGAATCCAAGCGGGAATCCCTGCGAAGTAACTGGCCGGGAGGTTCCTGGCACAACCACGAGACCTCTGCCAATAACGTTAACGTTCGTGATCTGCTGGATTGGAATGTTGAAATCAGCCGGATTGAAGTGATCCTGGTCCTGTTGGTTCAGGTGCCTGCGATAAGCGAGACCAATTCCGAACCAGCGACGCGGATAAATCTTGACACCGCCCAGAACATCAACCGGATTGTTTTCAAATGCATTTGGTGTACGGCCACCAACGTAGGTGGTCGATCTGACTTCAGCAATCGGCTGGAAGTGCTCGTTGATCGGGAAGTCGAAACCGACACCCGCGAGCAGTTCATCCGGACGATCCAACAACACGAAATCGCCAAGGCCTTTCGGATTGCTGTTCAGCCAGTAGCCGCCGTTTGCTGACACGTTCACGTGTTTGCTAAGACGACCATCAACGAAACCGACGATACCGAAATCGCCGATGTCACCACCCGGGCCGGCGCCACGCTGCATCTGGTTGAAACCGGAGAAGTCATTTCCCTTATCCAGCCACCAGCGATACATCGGGATGATGCCGACGCCCAATGGATTGTTTGGTCCAGTGAAACGAATCTTGGCGCCAAACACCAGGTTGTTGAAGTTGCTTTCACCATACAAGCGGTTCACAAACGGAGCATCCGGCAGGTAAGTCGGAGCAATTGTGAACGTGAGCGGTACGGTGATCGGCAGGGTCAGGGCGGTTGCGGGAAGCGTCGTCGTCGCGAGCACTATACCCGGCAGGATGCCGCCAACCGGCGAGCCGATACCCGGGAAGTTGTCAGCCGTCCCGAAGGTACCACTGTTCGGTTGCGTTACCGGTGGTCCAAGCAGGGCGTTGAAACCCGGGAATCCAAACTGTTGACCAATCTGACCTGGTCCCAAACCAAACGTCCCCGCGGTACCACCGACGAACGGGAACTGAACGAATGGCTGATTGTTCAACGGACGAAATACTGCGGTGCCCGCGAGCGTGCCTACGTTTGGTCCAGACGGCGACAACACGACTGCTCGCGGACTGCACAGCGTCGCGCCACAGAACAGTTGGGAGTTTGGAAGATAGAAGCTGGAAAGATTCTGCGGATTGTTAACCTTGATCCCGCGATAGCCGTTAGTCTTGAAGAAAAGCTCAATGTGATCGTTCAAGCCAACGTTGAAGCTCAAGGGCACGTCGACGATATCAACGTTGCCCGGATCACGATCGTAGTTGCTGTACGCAATACTGAACGTGAACTCCCCGCGACGCAGCGTTGAGCCATCGTAAATAGTGAAAAGACCAGTTGGGCCACCTTCTGGGCCACCGGTGCCTACTGACGGAGACTGATTGCGCGGATCATTTGGCGACCGCAAAGTCTGTGCTGATACTGCGGCACACAGCACCAACGAAACGAGCGCAGCTATAAGCGCCCTATGTGCGAGTCTCATCGCATTCCTCCTGCGAAATGAGTAATAAGAATTCGTAATAGTGCCGCCAGAACGGAACAAGTACCAACACCCTTCTCCCGCGGAGGCCCCAACTACAGTTGTCAATTCATTTGAACCGCATGGACCAACAAGGGCCAGCGGCGTCGCTCGGACCGCGGCGTAAGCAGAGCACTTCGGCCTTACTGAGAGTACTCTAATACCGCCAATTACTATTCCCGAGTGGCTCCTGAACTGAGTTCATTTCTTATAGGAAATGAACATCCACTTGTCAACGATTTCGTCCCTTAAACCATTGCGTAATTATTGAGAAATCTTAACGCTGGTCCGAGCCGTAAATCCAGCCAGACCATACTCTACCTTAAATCGGAAATCAAGCCTTTTTCATGACTTAGCGGCGCTTAGTTTATGTTTTTTCGGTCACGCGTAGATGCCTCTCATGCGCGTATCATAGGCCACACGGTCTATCGCCAACATGTACGCCGCTGTCCTGGTATCGACATGGTGTGCGTCGGCATAACGACACAGATCGTTGAAGCTGGCGACCATCTTTTGCTGCAGTCTCTCGTTGACTACATCCTCGGGCCAGAAATAGCCCATCCGGTCCTGGACCCACTCAAAATATGAAACGGTCACGCCGCCTGCATTCGCCAGAATGTCAGGAACGACGAAGATCCCTTTTTGGTGCAGAATCTCGTCAGCGGCCGCCGTTGTTGGACCATTTGCACCTTCCGCCAGCACCTTGCACTTGAGCCGATCCGCATTTTGTGACGATATCTGGTTCTCAGTCGCCGCAGGGACCAGCACATCACACTCAAGTTCCAACAGTTCCTGGTTGTTGACAAATTCCACACCCTCGTAGCCTTCGAAGGACCGCGTGGCCTTTAAGTATTCCAGGGCTTTAGGGATATCAATACCGTTAGGGTTGTAAATTCCTCCATGTATGTCCGATATCGCTACAACCTTATAGCCGGTTTGATGGAGTAGCTCCGCGCCGATTCCGCCAACGTTTCCAGAGCCTTGCACCACAACACGGGTCTCAGTCGGAGTCATCTTGAACCGCTTGATCGCTTCGTTGACAACAAAAAGTATGCCGCGTCCGGTCGCTTCGCGCCTACCCGATGAGCCACCAAGGTCGATCGGCTTGCCGGTGACCACGGCAGTAACGGTGTGACGCGCATGCATGGAGTAGGTGTCCATGATCCACGCCATCGTCTGTTCATTGGTGTTCATGTCCGGAGCGGGCACGTCCTTCTCCGGTCCAATAAAGTCGAGCAACTCGGCTGCGTAGCGACGCGTCATGCGTTCGAGCTCGCCCATGGACATCTGTTGTGGATCGCAGATGATGCCGCCCTTCGCTCCGCCGAAGGGCACGTTGACGACAGCACATTTCCACGTCATCCAGGCGGCGAGGGCCCTGACTTCGTCGAGACTCACGTCCGGCGCGTAGCGTATCCCGCCCTTGGCTGGCCCACGGGCGAAGTTGTGTTGCACGCGATATCCCTCAAAGACCTGAATACGTCCTGAATCCATCTTGGTGGGGATGTAGACTTTCAACTCGCGGTTGGGAACTCGCAAAACCGCGTAGAGGTCCGGATCGAGATCCAGCAACTGTGCCGCGCGATCGAACCGCGACATCATCGACTCAAAGGGATTCTCTTCTTTGATTTCTCGGATATCGTCGACGTAAGTAGTGCTATACATGCTTACCATTGGAGATTCTCCATACTTATCCACAGATTACACCGATTGAGTTTTTGTTCTGTGTAATCTGTGGATGAAACTATTTTAAGATCTCATTCATCGATCCGCTTCTAAACCCTTCGAGGTCGAGCGTCACATATTTAAATCCCAACTCGCGAAATCGCTTCGCCACCTCGTCGAGCAAATCTTTACGCAACACGCGGTCCATCTCAGCCTGCGCGATCTCGAGCCGGACCAGTTGATCGTGATGACGCACTCTGAACTCTCGAAACCCGAACTCTCTCAAGATCTCTTCACCGCGATCGATTTTACTGAGCCGTTCGATCGTCACGGTTGTTCCGTATGCAATGCGTGACGACAGGCATGGACTCGCAGGCTTGTCCCACGTCGGCAGTGTCGCTTTGCGACTTAACTCACGCACTTCACTCTTACTTAGACCGACTTCGATTAGCGGACTGCGCACCGCATGCTGCGCTGCTGCCTGCCTTCCCGGTCGAAAGTCGCCCAGATCATCCACGGTAGAACCGTCAACAATACTTTTGATTCCGCGACTTTGTGCCACCGACTCGAGCTTGCTATATAACTCGTCTTTACAAAAGAAACATCGATTTGCATCGTTGGCGCGATAAGCCGGATTCTCAAGCTCTTCGGTGTCGATCAGTTCGTGTTGAAAACCAAACTTTTCGACCACGCGATCGATCTCTGCGCGTTGATACACAGGCAGACTTGCCGACTGACCGGTAATACAGAGTGCACGCGAGCCGAGTTCTTCATTTGCGACATATGCAACGTAACTGCTGTCGACGCCGCCTGAGTAAGCAACGATTACCGACTCCAGTTCACGAAAGAGCTCGCGCAGTCTTTCTTCCTTGGCGATTGTATTCATTGGAGGACCGCATGTTAGCTTATGCATCAATTGCTGCGCAACCAGCATCTCAGCCACAGATCCGCGGCATCCGTGGCAAGAATTCTAAAGGGAATGTGCTAACATCAACCCCTCCCCGGATCGTTCTTCAATGTCTGAATTGAGCACCTCATTCTGGAAGAGACTTTTGCCGATCGCTGCGTGCCTCGCGCTGCTTTCGGTGGGATCAGTCGTGTCCGCACAAACAGTGGAAACGTTTGGCGACGACGCGGCGGATCCGGTGCGTTTGTTCGAACGTGGACAAGGCGCGCATGCGCGTGGTGAATTGGAGAAAGCGATCGGATTCTACGAGCAGGCACTCAAGGTGCGGCCGGAGTTTCCGGAAGCAGAATTCCAGCGTGGCAGTGCACTAGCCTCGCTAGGACGTCTGGCGGAAGCTGATGCAGCCTTTCGTCTCGCGATCTCTTACAAGAAAAACTGGTCGCTTCCCTACACCGCACTTGCCATCGTCTTGATGCGACAGTCTCGTGACAAAGATGCTGAACAGTTTTTTCGTCAGGCTCTGACTGTCGACAACAAAGATGCCGTAGCGTTGCGAATGCTTGCGGAGTTACGACTGCGAGCAGGTGATTCCAAAGAGGCGCTTGACCTCGCAAAACGAGCAACGGCGAATCCGGAGGCGCCCGCTTCTGCATGGGTTACTCTGGCCGCTGCGGAGCGAGCTAACGGCAATAAGGTGGCAGCCAGGACAGCACTCGATCACGTTCTCGCTGATGAACCGGAAAACGTCGCGGCACTCATGGAGCGCGCCGATCTCTTCAAAGATGAAAAGAACTTCGACCTCGCCATCACCGATCTCCGAGCCGCCGCGAAGTTGAAGCCAAACGACAAGGGTGTTGCATCGCGATTAGCCGAAGCACTACAACAAGCCGGGAAACCGGATGAAGCACTCGCGGTAGCCAAGTCGGCAGGACTGGAAGTCCAACAACCAACTGGAAACGCCGGCGGCGTTGTCGGAACTCCGGAAGAGATCGAAGCGGCAAACAGTGACGATCCAGCAATCGCTCGCAAGGCGCTCGAGAAACTTCTCGAAAAGAATCCGCGCAGTGCAATGCTGCTTGGTCGTCTCGGTGCTTCGTACCGCACAGACGATCCCGCGCGCTCACTGGAGTTCTACCGCAAAGCCGCAGAGATGCAACCAAACGCTCCCGAGTATGCACTCGGTTATGGAGCGGCGCTGGTCCAGGCACGGCGCTTTGCCGAAGCCGCGCACATTCTGCGCCAGGTCGTAAAAGTTGTTCCTGACAATTACGTTGCGCGAGCAAATCTCGCGACCGCATTGTACGAGTCGAAGCGTTACCCGGAATCGATTCCGGAATACGAATGGATCCTGACGGCTAAACCGGAAATCGTCGTGGCCCATTATTTTATTGCCACCGCACACGATTATCTTGGAGAATACCCGGAAGCACTCGCATCATATGAGAAGTTTCTGACGGTCGCCGACGCCAAAACAAATCAGCTCGAGATCGACAAAGTCAAACTGCGACTGCCAACGCTCCGGCGACAAATTCAATTAGGAGAGGGCGCGAAGAAAAAGCCCTGAAGCATTTCGCATGACCCGCGAAACACAACGCAAGCCTGTATTGCCGGCACTATTGCTGCTGCTGCTTGCTTGTGTCCAGGCAGTCAACGCTCAGGACGCGCAACCATCAAACACTCCACAACCGTCACCCACTCCACTCACTGCGCCACCGCCGTTCAAGATGATCATCAAAGAGGAACGCGCGCAGCTCGAGCAATCCACGGATTCATCAAAACGACTCAAACTTACAATCACTTTCGCTAGCGCGCATCTGACTGCCGCCGAACAGCACACGGCACGCGAAAACTACGAGGCGGCTTCGGTGGAAGTCGGCATGTATCACGCCCTGATAGAAAACGTGCTGGCTTTTCTCGACTCGGTCAAGCGCGACAACAACAAGACACGTGATCTATATAAACGTCTTGAGATGGCGCTTCGCGCTGATGGACCACGACTGACCGCAATGCGCCGTAACACACCGCTCGAGTTTGCGGTTTGGATAAAACACGTGGAAGACTTCGCACGTGACGGCCGTACCGAAGCGCTAAATTCGTTCTACGGACACACCGTCGTGCGCGAACAGAAGAGCGATAAGAGCAACGAAAAGCCGAAGGAAACTCCAACTCCAACCCCTAAGAGTAATAATCAGCCATGATCAGCCGCATCCTCCTGACTTTCTTGATCGCCCTATTTGCCGGATCCAACTTCATCGCCCAGGCTCAGCAGCGAGACCATCTCACGCAGCAGGAAGTTGATCTGGTGAAGGAAGCTCAGATTCTCGATAAGCGCATCGACGTTTTCATTAAAGCTACCGAGCGTCGCATGATGGTTATCAATAATTCCGCCGGCGCAAACGCGAAGCTATTAAAGAAGGATTCGGAGCGATGGGGTGAGCTTCCGACGGGGTCGCGGGCGGAGCTCGTATCAGACATTGCGAAGATTCTTGACGAAGCGATCACCAACATCGACGACGTCAGCGCTCGCGATGAAAGAAATCCGCTGATTGCGAAATCACTAAGAAAGCTGGCCCAGTCAGTAACCACGATCATGGGCCAGTTAAAACCGCTAGCCACCGAAGCAAAGAGTGATGCCGAAATCGCGAGCTTCGAACTCCTGGCGGAAGACGCACAATCGATCCTCGAAGCCGCCAACAAGCTCCCACCTGAAGTGGTGACCGATAAGAAGGCAAAGAAGAATAATTAGCCACGGCTTACACGGATTTTAGTGTTCGCGTCACGCGTTTGATTGCTTCCACAATCCTCGCCAACGATTCCTTCGCGTTCGCCGCATTCCGATCGTCTAACGCCTGTCGAAAATCGGTTAACGGCTGCGCTGCATAGCCCGTGTAAAAGCCCGGTGCATAGATCTGGTGCTTGTACCACGCGCGGCCGCGCAAGCCTCTCGGATCAATAAACTGTCGTTCAGCCTGGATGATGGCATCGTTAATCTTAGCCAATCGCTCGCGGTCGGAGTTTCGTACTGCCTCCTGACGATTCTTCTCGACTCGCTCCGCTTCTTTCGTAAGTTCGTCAATCGCGGATGTCATCGACTTGTCATCAAGAGCACTTGTGAGATTGCGAATACGAGCAAGCCTCATCGCCTCAGTAAAGAAATCACGAATTTGCCCCGCGTAATCGGTGTAATCAAACGAAAGTCCATCGGCATCTGCGAGACGCATTGCGAGCGTGCCCCACAATTGGGCTGCGGCGACGTGATAGTTAAAGCCGGGATCGCCGAAGTGGTCCATCCAGTAAAAGGAATCATAGGCGGAGTGGTAAACACCGTAGTCGCCGCTGAATCCCATGTCAGTGGATGCAACTCCGAGATGCTGGAGAAATGGAGTGTAATCCGAGCCTGAACCGAGTGCGCCGATGCGCGCTTCAGGTGGGTGTTCCTCACCTTCGGGGCGATTCTCGCGCGCGCGATCCTGCCACTGTTGATAAACAGTCTTGCCTGTCTTCGGATCCTTTATGTCGCGCGTGGTTGCGCGCATCAGTTTCCACAAAGACGGCACTGACGATGCGCCAAAGTGTGGTCCGGAAACTGCCGCATCGAGATTCAGATAAGCAACTGCGTTAGCCCTCAGTTCATCAGCAAATTCTTCGGCCCACTCAGTCGAACCGATCAGTCCATACTCTTCCGCGTCCCAACTGCAAAGAATGATCGTGCGTCGCGGCTTCCAACCCTGCTTCAACAACGCGCCAAAACCGCGACCTACTTCCAACATCGCTGACGAGCCGCTGTTTGGATCCACTGCGCCAAACACCCATGCGTCGCGATGGTTGCCGAGAATTACCCAACGATCCTTCTCTTCGTTGCCATCAATGCGCGCAACTACGTTCCAGATCTTCCGCAGTTTGTAGTCCATGTCAGTTTTCAGACGCAGCTTCACGTCGTTCGTTCCGCCGACGTGATAAGCGAACGGCAAGCCGCCTTGAAATCCACGCGGACGCACCGGTCCTTTGAGTTGGGAGAGAATGGTTCTCGCGACGTCGTAAGCAATCGGCTGCACGGGCAGTCGTGTCAGATCAGTCGCCTCTTCCGGTTTCAAACGCTGCACTCCCGGAATCGCAGGTTTGCCCGGCGTCAACGGATCGCCGGGATAGTCAAACAGGTACTGCACAGAACCGCGTTGTCCTGATGCAACCGGACGCCATGGTCCTTTCGGATACACGTC
Organism: Pyrinomonadaceae bacterium; assembly: GCA_035758935.1. Classification (GTDB taxonomy): domain Bacteria; phylum Acidobacteriota; class Blastocatellia; order Pyrinomonadales; family Pyrinomonadaceae; genus PSRF01. The sequence continues at coordinate 12,251 of DASTVU010000569.1, forward strand.
ACCCTGCATGTATCCGTCGTCTTCGGGATCGGAGTAGATGATGCAGCCAACGGCGCCTTGATCTTCTGCAACCTTCGCCTTCACGCCACGGAACGAGTTGCCGTAACGCACGATCACGATCTTGCCTTTGACGTCAACACCGGCCTTCTTGAGTTCTTCGTAGTCGCCCGGCAAACCGTAGTTTGCATAGACCACCGGTGCAGTCACGTCGCCACTCGCGCTGTAGCCATTGAAGAGTGGTGTGATTTTGGGATTTGACGAAGTCGGATCACCGGGTACTACCGCTTCCTGAGTGCTCAATCGCTGGCGTTTTGTGGTGATTAGCTCGAGCGTGCTCGGA
>DASTVU010000570.1:0-4848 GCA_035758935.1 Pyrinomonadaceae bacterium
ATGTACGACTCGGAAGGCAATGTCATAACCAAATAAATACAATTCACAGATTACGCAGATTACAAAAAATCTGCGTAATCTGTGGATGCTTTCTTACGACACCAGCCAGCTCAAGTAATTTCCAACCTGATCGATCATCACTCCGCCTTCCTGCACCAATCCCGTCACGATCATAAATAGCCGGTCGCCCAGCAGGAATGGCGCGAACGCGAGTGTCACTGATCCAATGATCAGCAGGTTGGAACCGAATTCTGAGAATTCATTCTTCTTCATAGGTAAGCCTCGCTCGGGGAGAGCTGTGAGGGGGCGGATACATTTTCAGCAAGCGATATGCCGCCGATCGCCAGGATCACACGAGTATCTGGAAGTTATTATCTATTAGGCATTTACGCGGTTCCTCGATAAATGCTCGCCAATCCAAACCTGGTCAACCTTCGGTCACTCTGCGAAACCGCAAAGCAATTTGATTTAAGCCCGCCACGGATCGCTGAAACCGCCAACGATCTCTTGTGTTTCCTTCTGCCTCTTCGTGGCGCAAATCAATTTGACTTTCCGTTAACCGAATTTGGACCAAACTGATTGAAGTTCTGTCAACTCAACTGATCTCTTAATTCTCACAATGCGGAATTTTGTCTGAAGAACTTTTGTGGCACCACGATTGCTCAATGGGCCACTCGTGGTCCTTCGACTTGGACCAAAAACTTAAACCTGGACCATGACGATGGGCATGCAAAAGAGAAAAGCTAACAAGCACACAACGCGCAAGCGCAACGGATTCTCAACCGTCCAACTGCTGATCACGGTAACGATCCTGACGATCATCACTGCTTTCGGTGTAATGGGAATCGTCCGAGCCAAAGCAAGCATTCGTCTTTCAGGTGCGGCGCGCGAATACGCTTCCTATGTCGAGAAGGCACGCGTCTTTTCGATCCGCAATCACGCCGACGATGCCAGTGAAAGAGCAACCATCACAATCAATAACGATAAAACCAGCTACAACGTGACGATGGATCTCGATGGTGATGGCGACATGGACACCAGGACCGTGCCCCTTCCGAGTGGCGTTACTTTCGACACAGTGGAAACAATTGCTTTCGATTGGCGTGGTCGCACGTGGAACACCGTCGGTGCGATTACAACGTCCAACGCTCAGGTCTCGATCAGATTGAAGAACAGCACCGGCTCAGTATCAGTTGACGTTACGGGTTCCGGCGACGTCACGGTCGATAGCAGAGTGTTTGATGACTCAGTACCCAACGTCAGTCTCAACGTTGCCGATCTTGTTTCGGGGGCGACTCCTACTCCGACTCCTGTTGTAGTACCAACTGCAACCCCGACTCCCGAAGCTGTCGCAACACCCGACATCAGCATTGCTCCAACTCCGACGCCGACGCCGATATTGAATCTTGGTGACATACTCCCAACGCCTACGCCGACGCCGACGCCGACACCAACCCCAACTCCGACGCCGACACCAACTCCAACTCCGACTCCAAATCCGACTCCAACGCCGGTGCCCTGCACCGTCACCGCGGATCCGATTCTGGTGATCTTGTCCCTGGAAGGATCGGCGACGGTCAAGATCAGTCACACCTCTTCGACCAGTCTTTTGGTCACTGGAACATCGAGCAAGCCTTCGGAAATTCAAGTCAGCCCCACTGTCCAAACTGTGGCGGCCGGCGGCTCGGCAAGTTTCACGATCAAGTCAAAGAAAAACAGCGGCATCTACTCCGCGACCTTTAGCACAAGCTGTGGTTCGAAGACTGTACCGATTACTGTGCTGCTCTTTTAAGCAAAACGAAAACGACCCCAACACAAACGTTATGAAGACCCAGACTCCCAAACATAAATCAACCAAAGGCGAACGCGGTTTTACGTTGATTGAAACGACCATCGCCTCGCTCGTCATGCTGGTTGGCGCTCTTGGATGCGCCTCGCTGTTTGTCTTCTCGCTGCAGAACAACGTCGGCGGTAGCGAACGCGCCCTGGCGATGGCAGTGGCCCAGCAACAGTTGGAACAGATCAGAAGCGTCAATTATGACGATTCGACGTTGGGCGTTGGCACGACAACCTCGTCCATCAGAAACGGTGAACGACCTTACACGGTGCAACGAACAGTCGCCCTCGAAACAAACAGCAACGGCAGCGCGAAGAATCTGAAAAGAATCACGATCACAGTCACGCCGGAAACCGGTCAAAGCTGGATGCGCTCCTCTGTTGTGCTCGTCACTTTCCGTTCGACTCTCACCAGTGGCCCGTACTTAGTTAGTAACTGATAGGTAAAGACAATGAATATGCGACGTTCAAATAATCAAGCTGGCTTTTCCCTTGTGGAGCTGATCCTGGCGATGGCTATCACGCTCACGGTCCTCGGCTTGTCGAGCAGCCTTCTTGCAGCCGGCTTTCACTCGCGCTCGCGCGAAGACCGTAAGTCAGATGGTATTGCAGACGTTCAACGAGCGCTGAATATCATGACCCGCGAAATCAGCAACTCCGGTTTGAGGCTACCCACCGCACTCGGCGCCGTCGCAAGCAATGGCATCGTTACCAACGATAGTGACAATCAGTCCGTTCGCATCGTTTCGAACCTCAACGGCATGCCTGATTCCGCCAACGGTTACTTCGAAGACTCCGACGTAGACGATGTCGACGAAGATCTCAAGTTCCTGATGTACGTCGATAACGATCTCGGTCAGCGTTACATCGTTCGTTATGAAAGAAACGGCTCGAACCAGACCACCGTGCTGGCCAATCGAATCGATTCACTCGTCTTTCGTTATTACGACGAGAAAGTTACTTACAGCACAACGGTCGACGCCGCCGGTGTCTGCGACATCACGGATGTGGTGAACGCATCCGGAGCGGCGAAAACCGAAGTCTCTCCCGCAGCAGCGAAGTTTATTGTGATCGCCGTCGGCGTAACACTTCCCGCCGTTGGCACTCGAGGTCAGGAAGGTTATCAGCCCGAGTCTCATGTACAACTGACCTCGGACGTCGTTTTGCGCAACTCAATCGTTTACTAAGGAGCCCAGTTACCAGCAATGAAACGCGATTCGAAATTAAACCTGAACAACCGCACCGGTGAACGAGGCGCAGCGCTCGTAACGATGTTGCTGGTCTCCGTGCTGCTTCTCGGAGCCGGTGGCGCCTTGATCATGACGACGACGATGTCGGCCACCAACTCTGTTGCCTCAACTGCAGAAATGCAGGCTTTCTACGTGGCCGAATCGGGAATGCAGTCAGCCCTCAATGCGCTTCGCGGAAACGCCGCGCCCTTAATCAATACGAGCGATCGCATGAGTTTTCGCACTGCGATCATTCCGAGTATTTCGAATGGCGGTAATGCGGGCACACCAAGATTTGCGGGCTGGCTTCCGTACAACGATCCTTCTGATGCAAATAGTCTCGTGCCGGTTTCGGTCGGAACAATCACCGGTGGCTATCGAGTGACTATTGAGAACATGGATCCGAATAGTCATATCGTCCAGTTTGAGACTTCCGCAAAGATTACCGGTGGCGATGCAGGAAAAACGTATCAGAAGACTTTCGGCACCGTTGGTGGCACTGATGAAGTGACCATTCGCTACTCAGGACAGCCATCAACCAACCTGAGCCCCGATCCCAATGCCTTCCCACTTACGCTCGATTCGGCTCTCGGAAGCTTCGTCATCGAACGACCGGTTACCAGCACTGCCGATGACGTCGTCATTGAGAAAACTGGTTTCGAAATCACGATTACACAATCTCTGCCATGGACCGCTGAAACCACACTCGAAGGCATATTTGAAGGTGAAGTGGACAGTGCGGGCGCGAGTGTCAAAGTAACTTTCGACAAAGCTTCGGTGAGGGCCGACGGCACGAAGTATGCACTCAACCTGGCAAGCGGCACGCAGGTGCTTGACCTTGCTTACACGTCATCACCAACATCGACGAACATACCGGCAAAAGTAACGTCTCCTGATCCGAAACGCTTGCTGCTGAAGTCCTACGGTTTTGGACCACAAGGATCAGAAAAGCGTTTGGAAATGCTGGTGACACATGCCAACTTTGAGTATGAGACTCCGGCTGGCTTTACGCTGCGCGGTCCCGACGACTGTTCGACTTTGCCGTTCGACACCGGAAGCAGTGGCTCCAAGTGGTATTCAGGTGTCGATCATGGCAACGCCGAGCCACAGCGTCCGGCTTTTGCAGTCTCCGCGTGTAATGAAGACGATGTCGACGGCGGAATCGTAAAGCATGACACGGTTGTCGATCCGGAAATCGGTCTGCTCGGCGACGACGACACGACCCCAGGGACCGTCGAGACACCGTCCTTTCTCGACACTGCCGACAGGGCACGCGCCTACCTGAGCTCATTGCAGAACAAGGCACTAGATACAAATCGTTATTTTAGTGGTGGCACAACAGTGAACGATTCGGTTGATGTTCCGATGTTCACGTTCGTTGACGGTGATTGCACACTGACCAGTGGATCCGGAATGCTTGTCGTGACGGGAACATTGACGATGCGAGGCAACCCTAACTTCAACGGTGTGATACTCGTGCTCGGCAAGGGCAAGTTGATTCGTAACGGCGGTGGTAACGGCGAGATTTACGGTGGGATCACGATCGCTGCGTTCGACCGCACGAGTGGTAACTTTACAGCGCCGTCGTTCGAAACAAACGGTGGTGGTAATTCAACGATTCAATACGATTCGACGGCTTTGAGCAGTGCCCTCGGATCCGGTACGAACGGCGTCGGCATCCGCGAATTCTAATTTCTCACCCCGCGCGACCGGACGCCTCGACGGCGAAGCGTCCACTCGGAACGTACTGTAGGGGCGGCCCTCCGTGGCCGCCCGTGGTTTT
>DASTVU010000571.1:0-3066 GCA_035758935.1 Pyrinomonadaceae bacterium
TTACCCTATAAATGAGCATAAAGTCAAGAGTTTTCTCATGAAATGTGGCAAATTTCACAGGTGTCACGGACTGCGGAACGTGCTGTAGGGGCGGCCCTCAGTGGCCGCCCGTGGTTGGAACCACAGTATTAGGAAAACAACGTTCTCGAGTTTCGCGAACACGATTTAAACCGAGGGCGGCCACGGAGGGCCGCCCCTACAGTACGTACTGTGGCAGTCTTTAAATTTGATCGTCTGGTAGACAAATAATGTTCGCTAACAAGTCTCGTGTGGTGCTATTCGTTTGGCTCCTCTTCTCTGTTCCAGCGTTATTTGGTCAACAGCCTGAGGGTGACGTCCGTCAGGTTCATGATCCGAGCATCATCAAGGAGGGAGACACCTATTATCTGTTTTCGACGCGCGCTGGTATCGCGATCAGATGTTCGAAAGACCTGGTCCACTGGCGCCTGTGTGGCGACGTCTTTGCTCACCTGCCGGAATGGGCCGTCAAGGAGGTGCCGGGTCTGAGAGGCTTGTGGGCTCCGGATATTGCTTACTTCAACGGCAAGTATCACCTTTACTATTCTGTTTCGACGTTCGGCAGCAATCATTCCCGCATCGGTCTGGCAACGAATCAGACTCTGGATCCAGCGAGTGAAAAGTACAGGTGGATGGACCAGGGGAACGTAATCGCCTCAAACGCTGGAGACGACTGGAACGCGATCGATCCTGACGTTGTGTTTGACGAACGCGATCAGCCCTGGTTGTCGTTCGGAAGTTTTTGGAGCGGCATCAAGCTCCGCAAGTTGGACCAAAAAACGGGAAAGCTCTCTTCTGAGGATCAAACTCTCTATTCACTGGCGAGCCGTCCCAGACCCGGCGCAGTAGAAGCTCCAAACATTATTCGCCGAAATGATTACTACTACCTGTTCGTCTCGTTCGACTTCTGTTGTCGTGGAAAAGACAGCACCTACAACATCCGTGTCGGCCGTGCGCGCAGTCTCACTGGTCCATACATCGATCGCAGCGGCAAACCGATGATGGAAGGTGGCGGTACGCTCGTCATCGCAGGTGCAGGCCGCTGGGCTGGACCCGGACACTCTGCAGTCTTACAGGAAAAAGATCGAGACTATCTCCTCTATCACGCTTACGATATTGAGTGGCGCGGTGCGTCAACTTTGCGGATTGCAACTCTTCGGTGGGACTCGGAAGGTTGGCCCACGATCTCCAATTAGGCTTGCTTCACCTCGATGCCGATAGATACGAAAGGCGCGATGGCCTCGTCTGATACGCCCTTATCTGTAATTAGGATGTCTACTTCGCTGACCGGGGCGATCAAAGCGGTACCTACGGCTCCGATCTTTCGATGATCGGCGACGACGATCTTCTTGCGTGCCTGACGCATCATCGCGCGATGTATCGTCGCCTGATCAGGGTAGTTCGTAGTTAAACCATGTTCGACGTGAATGCCGTCGACGCCGATGAATACTTTATCTACAAAGATCTCGCCGACGCTTTCGATCGCAGCGGGACCAACCAGCGCGAACCAGTCGCCACTCAGAAACCCGCCGGTGACGATGACCTTTAGATCATCGCGATGACTCAACTCCATCGCCACATTCACTGCATTCGTCAAGACTGTGATTCCCTTATGAAGACAAACGCTGCGGGCAACCTGCGTAGCGGTCGTTCCCGCACCGATAGCGAGGATGTCACCATCACTAACCAGTTCCGACGCGACGAGTCCGATGCGGCGTTTTTCCGCGCCGCGTTGTCGTTCCTGTTCGTGATAGGAGGAAATGTGACGAAACGGCTCATAAAGCAGTGGTTGAACGGGTACTGCGCCGCCATGACTGCGCCGCAGGAGTCCGCGTTGCTCAAGTTCGCCGAGATCGCGGCGAATGGTTGCCGGCGAAACCTTCAGGCGACGGGCTAGTGAAAGGACGGAGACCTTACCTGCACGCAATAACTCATGCAGAATCAATTGAGCACGTCGCTCAGTAGAGGAGGGTTCGTCCGCCATTTATTTCATAACGAGTTTCGGTGAGCCTCGGCATATTATGGACTTGTGGGCCAGAAGGTCAAACTCTACGGTTGTGGCGGATCGATCAACTTGAGAATTACTCTTTCCTGATCGTGCTGACGTTTCCGTAGTTCATCGGCACGGTCAAACATCTTTTTAGCCGCCTCTTTTTCTCCTAGTTTTGCGTAGACCAGACCTAATTGATAATTCGCACGCAGGTCGTTGGCGTCGAGTTCAACGGCACGTTCCAGTTCCGAACGGGCTTCAGCATACCGGCCTGTTTCACGATACACGGTTCCGAGCGCCGCATGGGCCGCAGCGTGGTCAGGTCGGAATTGCAAGATCTTCTGAAGTATTTTGATGGCGGTGTGGCGGTTGCCCAGTTTGTCGAAACTCACGGCAAACAGGTACTCAGTGTCCGGATCAGGTTTGAGACTGAGACTTCGTTCCAGCGCCGCCTGTGCTTCTGAAGTTCGTTCCTGCCGGAGCAATGCCGCACCCAACAGGTACCAGCCTGAAGGATCACGCGGTTGTAGTTTGACAAACTGGTCCATCAGGCGCGTCGTCTCCGCTGGGTTACCTTTTTTCCAATGAGCGGCTGCTAACCCATACAGGTAAGCAGGTTCGCGTGGAGAGTCCCGATGCAACTGTTCAAACACGGGTAACGCATCGAGCAGCAGATCCATCTGTAGAGTCGTCACGCCAAACTCGTAAAGCACCGCCGGTGACTTCGGCTCGAGTCGACGCGCCTCGACCAGGTGAGACAGAGCTTTCTCGAGATTGCCGGTTGCGCGTGCGACGCGGGCGAGTGCTCGCAACGTGGCAACATCGTCAGGCTTGATTGCCAATGCTTCCTGGAGAACTTGATTGGCATCGTCAAAATTACGTTTGGCCGCGTACAGCATTCCCAGTTTCAGATTAATGTCGGAACGCTCGGGAGCGAGCTTGTGTGCGCGGAGTAAAATCGGCAACGCCTCGGCGGATCTGTTTGTGGTTATTAAGAGTTCGCTGAGATTGATGTGAGCGCCGAGATGTGATTGAGAACTCGCGAGGGCACGACGGAA
>DASTVU010000572.1:0-5223 GCA_035758935.1 Pyrinomonadaceae bacterium
GGACAACTCTACGCTACCAACATGGGCTCGGATCACCTCGGCAACAATCGTCCCGCCGACACTTTTTACGCACTCGAGAAGTCGGAAACGCATTACGGCTGGCCTTATTGTTTCCAGGCGGGCGCGCGCATTTATCCCGATCCAAAATTTAATCCGACAGGAGCAGCGTTTGATTGCCGAAAGGTGCCGGCAGCGCTCACTCCGTTTCCGGCGCACAGCTCCCCGCTCGGTCTGGAGTACTTCGACGCTGATAATTTTTCCGACCTGGATGGATCTTTTCTGGTCGCGCTGCATGGATCGACAAAAAAGAGTCTTCGGCGGGGTTATCGTGTTGTAAAAGTCGTGGCAGGAAGCGGTTCGATGACTGATTTCATCACCGGCTTCTTCAACGGGACAATAATTAACGGCCGCCCGGCGGACATTTTCAGTTTCGGCAAAGATGCATTTCTCTTGACGGATGACTATAGTGGCGTGGTTTATTACGTCTATCGGAAATCCTAGTTTTATCCACAGATTACATAGATTACAGTTTTCAGCCTGAGCAAGAGAATCTTGCGTAATCTGTGTAATCTGTGGACCTGAAAGGAACCACTATGCGCTTTCGTGTTTCGCTTCTTCTACTCGTCGTTGTATCCCTGGCCGCGCCGGCGCTGGCGCAGAAACGTAGCATCACTGAAAAGGATCTCTTCAACTTCGTTTGGATCGGCGATCCACAGGTGTCGCCGGACGGTTCGCGCGTCGCATTCGTGCGCACAACCGTGAACGAAAAGAAGGACGGGTACAACACTGCTATCTGGACTGTGTCGACTGCCAGCGGCGAAACACGTCAGCTCACCAACGGCCCGCGGGATGGCGCACCGCGCTGGTCACCTGATGGGCAGTTCCTTCTGTTTTCTCGTGCTCCTGAAGTCTCTGGCCGTGTAGAACCGGCGCAGTTGTTTATGCTCGCCATGTCAGGTGGTGAGCCGTTTCAGTTCACTTCCCTGCCGCGGGGCGCAGGCGGAGCGCAGTGGTCGCCTGACGGCAAGATGATCCTTTTCTACAACAATGCCACCGCAGAAGAACTGGCGAAGGCAGCCGCACGAAATGCTACGCCCGCGGCGTCACCGGCGGCGAGTCCGACTCCACCCGAACGCGAGAGTGACGTGCGTGTCATCAATCGAGCTGTCTATCGCGCAAACGGCGCCGGCTATCTCGACTTCAAACACCGGCAACACATCTGGGTCGTCACAGCTCCGAAAACAGGCGATGAAAAAGTCACGCCAAGGCAGTTGACCAAAGGATACTACGACGATGGCAGCGCAGTTTGGGCCAAAGACAGCTCGCGCATCTATTTCGAGACTGACTATACAGACGAGCCTTACTACGAACTGCCGCGCACAGATCTTTACACGATGTCTATAACCGGCGGCGAGCCGACCAAATTGACTTCGTTCGACATGAACGCGGGCGGCTTCACCGTCAGTCCAGACGGAAAACAGATCACATTCATCGCTTCGGTAAGCCAGCCTGTGCGTTCGTATTCACAACCTGATCTGTGGGTGATGGATCTCGCTTCGGGGGCCAAGCCACGGAATCTCACTGCGAATTTTGACTTCGACATCGGTGGTGGTTTGACTGGCGATAACGTGGCGCCAAGAGGTGGCGGTGGTAACCCGCCGATTTGGTCGGCGGATGGACGCAGCATCAACATGCTCTACGTCAAAGAAGGCAAAGCAAACCTCGGCTCGTTTGATGTCGCGAACGGAAAGTTGAAGGACGTCACTACTGGAAACCAGGCTGTCGTTAACTATCGTGCTGTTCCGGATGCATCGAAGTTTGTCCTCTTGATTTCGACTCCGACACGCGTCGGCGATCTTTACTGGCTCGAGAAATCAGGCGCAGAGCCAAAACAACTGACACACATCAATGATGAGTTGTTTTCAAAACTGAATCTCACCGAACCCGAAGAAGTTTGGTACACGAGCTTCGACGGCAAGAAGATTCAGACGTGGGTGCAAAAGCCGCCCGATTTCGATGCGAACAAGAAGTATCCGCTGATTCTCAACATCCATGGTGGACCACACGCAGCGTACGGTTTCATCTTCGATCACGAGTTTCAATGGATGGCTGCGAAGGGTTACGTCGTGCTTTATCCAAACCCGCGCGGTAGCACGAGCTATGGTCAGGAGTTTGGCAACATCATTCAGCACAACTATCCGGGCGACGACTACAAAGATCTGATGGCCGGTGTGGATGAACTAATCCGTCGTGGCTACATCGATGATAAGAAGATGGGTGTCACCGGCGGCAGCGGCGGGGGATTATTGACGAACTGGACCATCGGACAGACCACGCGGTTTGCGGCAGCCGTCTCGCAGCGCGACATCGCGAGCTGGACTGACTGGTGGTACACGGCAGACTTCACACTCTTCCAGCCCTCGTGGTTCAAGGCGCCGCCGTTTGAGGATCCGGAAGATTACAAACGCCGCTCGCCGATCACGTATGTCAACAAGATCCAGACCCCGTTGATGTTGATACTTGGCGAGGTAGACTGGCGCACTCCGACTGGACCAGGCGGTGAGGCAATGTTCCGCGCGTTGAAGTATCGCAAGATACCGACGGTGATGGTTCGCTTTCCGAACGAGTCACACGAGTTGTCACGTTCCGGACAACCGTGGCATCGTATCGAGCGTCTGCAGCACATCGTCGGCTGGTTCGATAAATGGATCCTCGGTGTTCCGAAGCCGGAATACGACATCGGCGAAGTGACACGCAGCACGACCACGCAACAGTAATCTGTGTAATCTGTGGATAAATGAAAACGCTTGGACTTATCGGTGGCACCGGTCCCGAATCAACAATCGACTACTATCGACTGTTGACCGCGCAGTATCGCGAGAAGATGGACGGCGCCTCACCACCAGTCATCATCAACAGCGTCGATCTGAAACGCATGATTGCGTGGATGTCTGCCAATGAGCTCGATAAAGTGACTGACTACCTTGTCGGAGAATTCGAGACACTCGAAAAAGCGGGAGTCGACTTTGCTGCACTAACCGCAAACACAGCTCACATCGTATTTGACGAACTCAAACAGCGCGTCAACCTGCCGCTGATCAGCATTGTCGAAGCCGCCTGTGAGCGTGCTCAAGCTCTTGGCTTCAAAAGAGTTGGACTTTTCGGCACGCGCTACACGATGCAGGCGTCTTTCTACCCGAAAGTGTTTTCACAGACCTCAATCAAGCTCGTCACGCCAAACGCAGAAGAACAAGACTACATTCACGACAAATATTTCAACGAACTGCTTAAAGACACGTTTCTGCCCGAAACACGCACAAAGTTCCTCGCCATTGCAGACGAAATGAGAGCGCGCGACGGGATCGAAGCCGTAATCCTCGGTGGCACAGAGATTCCGTTGCTTCTCCGCACCGAAGAACACAACCGCATTCAACTCCTCGACACCACCCGCATCCACGTCGATCGTCTCATCGAAGAAATGTTGACGTAAAAAACACATCTAAAGACGCATCTAGTAGTATCATCTCTACATCCACAAATTCCCCTGTGTTTCCCCCTTTAGTTTGAACACTGCAGGTGTGTGAAAGGAAATCATCATGGGACTTTTTGACAAAATGTTTGGACGCGGGGCGTCGGACGCGGAGCAACAACAGGGAGCGCAGCAACGCTTCAATGAGCTCAAGCAACGATATCAAACCGTTCTCACAACCGCCGACAACGAACGGATCCAATTCTTAAACCTGCACGTGCAGGACAACAAACTCTTCATCAAGGGTATTGCGCCGTCGGAAGAGGCTAAGAACAAGTTCTGGGATCAGGTCAAACTCGTCAATGCGAATGCCGACGACATCACGGCCGATATCTCGGTCGATACCAGCCGTGCGATGGGTGCAGCCGCAGGCGGCGGCCAGAGCAGCGGCGGTCAAACGTACGAAGTGAAGAGTGGTGACAATCTCTCGAAGATCAGCAAGCAGTTCTACGGTGATGCGAACGAGTACATGCGCATCTTCTACGCAAATCGTGACAAGCTAAAAGATCCCGACAAGATCCAGGTGGGCCAGCAGCTAGTGATCCCACCAGAGTAAAGCTGTACAATTCCGCGGTGAACGGGTGGCCATCAAAGGCCACCCGACCGATACACCGCAATGGATTCAAAAACACTTCCCATCATCACCGCCGAGCGTGTCGTACTCCGTTGGGTTTCGGAGAACGACATAGACAGTCTCTTCGAAATCTTCTCCGATCCACAGGTAATGCGATATTGGAGTTCGGCTCCATACACCGATCGAGAAGACGCAGTAAAACTGCAACGTGAGATCGCCACCAGCAACGAAAACAACACGATGTGGAAATGGGGACTCGCGTTGCGCGATTCCGATCGTCTCATCGGCACCACGACCCTATTCAATCTCAATCACGATAACGGCCGCGCTGAAGTCGGCTACGCAATGGGCCGCGCACACTGGGGCAAGGGTTACATGAACGAAGCGCTTCAGGCGTTGCTGTTCCACGCGTTTGAAGTGATGAAACTGCGTCGGCTTGAAGCCGACGTCGACCCGCGAAACGCCGCGTCGATTCGCACCCTCGAACGTCTGGGTTTTCAAAAAGAAGGGTATCTGCGCGAGCGTTGGCACGTAAACGGCGAGATCCAGGATGCAATTTTCTACGGACTGTTGCACCGCGAGTTTAAATCGAGGGCGGCCACGGAGGGCCGCCCCTACAGTACGCTCGACATAGCGCGAAACGTCTAGTCATTACAGGCGCTGTGGTACGTACTGTAGGGGCGGCCCTCCGTGCCCCCCTCGATTTGCAAGTTTCTTACGGTTCCTCGTTCCTTCGAGTTAGTTGACACTGAAAGGAACCCGTCATGAAGACCTTTTTGCTCCTAACGCTCACCGCAATCTTAAGCACCTCCGGTTTGTTAGCATGCTCCGCAGCCACAACTGAGACCATTCCGCCACTCTCGCAAGCCACGCCGCTTCCGGTCAAAAAGACCATGAAAGCCTTTGGTTCGGAGCAGGAGCTGGTGCGTTATTTCAAGGAGCTAGCGGAAAAATACAAACGAAGACAAGACAAAGGCGAAATCGGCGATTTTGGCATGTTGAATGCCGAACCGGCCCCAGCAGCTACAGCATTTGGGGTAGCCGGTAAAGCCGAAGAGTCAGTCACGAATACGCAGCACGCGGGTGTTGATGAAGGCGGAATCGTTAAGGTCCATGGCGA